>JAQBOS010000262.1 GCA_028287925.1 Mucilaginibacter sp.
TAAATATCGGCTGTCCGGTAAAAAATGTACTTTTGGGCATAGTTTGCTTTTTGAGTGTGGTAATTCAAAATTAAACTATGCAGGGGGCTTTGCCCCCTGTTTTTTAACATTTACCGGACAACAGTGATTCCTGAATAATTAATCATAAAATTCATATTTTTCGCCTTTGTTGGTGTTGTCACCAACAAACCGAGATGTTTGTGGTGTGAACCTGGTAGTATGAAACATCCGACATTTTACTCTCTTAAAGCTTCATCCAACTTGTTGGTGACAACACCATAGGTGTTCGGAAGATTGAAAAAAGTGCAGGAAAGTGCGATTCCCTCCCTTGGGAGGGCGAAGGGAGGGGTTTCTGCGCCATGCTTTTACGCTTGATTATCAGGGGTATCATAGTTCGAGAAACCCTACCCTTCCCCGCCCCGAGGCGGGAATCGCACAGGGCCTTGGCTTGCATGATTTGTTCCGAACACCTATGGTGACAACACCAACAAGGGCTGCTGATGTGATTTTAATTATTTATATAATGTGCGTTAAGTTCTCAGTATTCTAAATACTGTTGCGTTTGGGGTTTTACCTTAGAGATTTATAAAGAATGCACAAAGGCTACGAATTTTTTTAATTTTGGTATATTCGTTTTAAATCAATAACAACTAATGCAGTGAACAAAGAAATTAAGGATTTGAAAAAAATTGGAGTAAAACCCAAACTCTCTAAAAAAGAAAGAGATTTCTATGACCCTGAGTTTGTTACTAAAGTATTAGCAGGAGTAAAGGCCAAAGAAAATGGTGAAAAAGGACTTAGAATCGATGTAGATAACTTATGGAAATAGACCTGCATAAGGATGCAAAACAAGATTTTGAATATTGGAAAAGATCAGGGAACAAAACTATTCGAAAGAAAATACAGCAACCTTTTGCAGATATGAAAGAACATCCCTTTGAAGGTATTGGAAAACCAGAAGCTTTAAAATATGAGCTTTCAGGAAAATGGTCAAGGCGTATAAATGAAGAGCATAGAATTATATATGCTGTATCAGATGATATAATTAGTGTTTATTCTTTAAGAGGACATTACTAATAATCTATAGAGACAACTCCGACAACGGCTGCAAATAATCTTCTCCTTTCTCCCCTTTTGTAAAACTTTTATCAAATCCAATTGATATTAAAGTAAGAGCATTTAATATTCGCAATTTAGCAGGCTAATAAAACAGCTATGAATCATCTTGCCAATTCTACATCGCCATACCTGCTGCAGCATGCCAATAACCCGGTTAACTGGTACCCCTGGGGACCGGAAGCTTTACAAAAAGCCAAAGCCGAAAACAAGCTGATCCTGGTAAGCATTGGCTACTCCGCCTGCCACTGGTGCCACGTTATGGAGCACGAAAGCTTTGAAGATGAAGGTGTGGCCGAGGTAATGAATCAATATTTTGTTTGTATAAAGGTTGACCGGGAAGAACGCCCGGATGTTGACCAGGTTTACATGAGCGCCATCCAGCTAATGAGCGGCCGTGGCGGCTGGCCATTAAATTGCATCTGCCTGCCCGATCAGCGGCCTATTTATGGCGGTACCTATTTCCGTAAAAACGAATGGACAAGCCTGCTGTTTAACCTCGCCGATTTTTATAAACAAAAACCGGAAGAAGCGGAAGACTATGCAACCCGGTTAACCGAAGGCATTCAGCAATATGAATCAGTGCCCTTTGTAAAGGAGCAAAAAGAATATACCAAAGCTGACCTGGAGCTGATCATCAAAAGCTGGAAGGGGTATTTTGATAAAACAGAGGGCGGCATGGGTTCATCACCAAAATTCCCGATGCCAAATAACTGGCAGTGCCTGATGCGCTATGCCTATTTAATGCAGGATGATAGTGTTGCCGAAACTGTAAAACTAACCCTGCACAAAATGGCCTTCGGTGGCATTTATGATCATGTTGGCGGTGGTTTTGCACGTTATTCTGTTGATGGCCGTTGGCATGTGCCACATTTTGAGAAGATGCTTTATGATAATGCACAACTCATTAGCTTGTATGCAGAAGCATTTGTATGGGATCCTGATCCGCTTTATCAGCAGATAACAAACGAGATCATTGAATTTTCACAAAGGGAATTAATGTCGCCTGGTTATGGCTTTTATTCAGCGCTGGATGCTGACAGCGATGGCAAGGAAGGCAAATTCTATATTTTTACAAAAACCGAAATTGAGGAGATCTTAGAACAGGATGCCGAAATATTCTGCATTTATTATAACATCACCGAAGACGGTAATTGGGAAGAGGAAAGCTCAAACGTGCTGTTTCGCAAGGAAAGCGATGATGAGCTGGCTAAAAAATTAGGGTTGCCTGTTGATGAGCTTCTTGACAAAATAAAATCATCAAAACAAAAAGTATTTAACGCCCGCAGCTACCGCATAAGGCCGGGATTGGACAATAAGATCCTGGCATCATGGAACGGTTTAATGCTGAAAGGGCTGTGCGATGCCTACCGTGCATTTAATAAAGCAGAATACCTCGACCTCGCCCTGAAAAATGCAGAATTTATTTTAAAGAATCTGATAAATGATGCTGACAGGTTGTCACGGATCTTTAAAACGGAGGATAATGACCAGGTTGCCTTCCTTGATGATTATGCCAATATAATTGACGGGTTGATCGCTTTATACGAGGTTACCTTTGATGAACAATGGCTGATCTTATCCCAAAAACTAACCAGGCAGGCCATAAAACATTATTATGATGCTGAAAAAGGCATTTTCTTTTTTACAGCAGCTGATGACGAACAATTGATAGCCCGTAAGTCCGAAATCATGGATGGGGTTATTCCGGCATCAAACTCAGTGATGGCCCGCAACCTTAAAAAACTTGGCCTGTTATTTGACAAGGAGCAATACCAGGAGATTTCGGCGCAATTGTTGCGAAACATTGTACCGCACCTGGCAAGATATGGCTCTTCGTACTCCAACTGGATTATGTTGTTAATGGAAGAGGTGTTCGGCATTTATGAAATTGCAATAACCGGCGAAGATTTTGAGAGCAAACGCCGGGAAATAGAAAATAATTACATCCCAAACAAAATTATGTTGGGCGGTAAAAAAGGAAGTTTACCTTTGTTGCAGAACAGGTTTGGGGCTGTTACACAAATATTTATTTGTAAAGACAAAACCTGCGGACTGCCTGCAACAGACGTAAAGAGTGCATTGACCGGGATTAAGTAAACCGGGATTAATGGATTTTAAGGATTAGTAAGGCGGAGTTTAATAAATAATAAACGACATAAACATAGTTAACAAACCGGGAAGAATCAGATATAATCCAAAAAATCTGCTAAATCCCGGTCAAATAAATAACATAATAAATAATCGGGAGGAATCAGATATAATCCGAGAAATCTGCTAAATCCCGGTCAAATAAGTAATCAATAAAATAACATCATAATAAACCGGAAGTATCTTAATTTAATCCGTTAAATCTGTTAATTCCGGTCAAACCGGAAGTATCTGATTTAATCCGTTAAATCTGCTGAATCCCGGTCCAAAACACATTTACAATGAAGATTAACCCACAACACGTAGTGTCATTAACTTACGATCTGTATGTTGACCAGGACGGTGCTGAAGTATTGCAGGAAAGCGCAACAGAAGAGCAACCGCTTACTTTTTTATATGGCGCAGGACAAATGTTGCCAAGATTTGAAGAAAACTTAAGCGCCCTTTCAACAGGTGATACTTATGATTTTCGTTTAACAGCCGAAGATGCTTATGGCGAATACGATGAAGAAGCCGTAGCAAATTTACCTTTGGATATGTTTAAAGAAAGCGGCGTCCCCGAAATTGGTACTGTCATTCCTTTGCAGGATAACAATGGCAACCGTTTCCAGGGAATGGTTGTTTCAATTGCTGAAGACTCGGTTATTGTTGATCTTAACCATCCGATGGCAGGGCAGGAGCTTCACTTTAAAGGAAACATCCTTAATGTACGCCCGGCAACCCCCGAAGAATTATCACATGGCCACGCGCATGGCGCCGATGGTCATCACGCTCATTAAATAAAGAACCAAGAGGTCAGGAATCAAGAGTCAAGAATTAGGAAATAACAATTTCTCTTTTCTATCTTGATTCCTGACTCTTGATTTCCTGATTCTGTTCTCCTTTTCTGATCGTCGATCCTCTCACAATAAGCTCCGGTTTTATACTAATGATCTTAGGTATAGCTGAAGTATCTGCGTTTTCCATCTCATCAAAATATAAATTGGCGATCGCCTTGCCCATATCAACGCTGAACTGATCAATGGTTGTTATTGACGGACTTGTTATTTCTGTAAAAGCTTCGTTTGAGTAACCGCAGATCCCTAACTGTGAGGGCACTTTTATATGCAGGTCATTAGCCACCTCCAATACACCCAGGGCCGAAAAATCAGATGTTGAGGCAAATATGGCATCCGGTGCATCGGGGAGGCTTAACAGTTTTTTTGTAGCAGCAGCGCCTAATTCCTTCGTCCATGCATTTTCCACCACATAGGCATTATTAACCTTAATCTTGAATTTTTTTAGCGCCTTAAGATATCCGCTTTTTCGCTGGCGAAAGATGTTCAGGTTTTGCGGCCCTTCCAGTAATGCTATTTTTTTATACCCCTGCTCAATTAAATGGCAAACAGCTTCAAATGAAGCCTGCTCATTGTCATTTATAACTTTTAAGGTTTCCAGGTCTTCGGCTACCCGGTCAAACTGGATCAGCTGGATACCCTGGTCTATCACATTTTGTAAGTGGTCATAGTTATAGCTATCTGCCGAAACCGAGATCACAATACAATCAACATGCTGGTTAATTAAGGTGTTAACACACTTTATCTCCTTTTCATGCAATTCATCCGACTGGCAAATGATCAAATTATAATCCTTTTGATAGGTGGAATCCTCAATACCCGCTATAACATTCGCGAAAAAATTTTGATTAATGCGGGGAACTATTACACCGATGGTTTTGGTTTCACCCTTTCTTAAATTTGATGCCAGCGTATTGCGCTTATAATTAAGTTCGGCAGCTATTTTTAATACTAACTGCCGCGTAGTTTCGTTTACATACCCGTTATTGCTAAGGGCTCTTGAAACTGTGGATGCAGTTACATTGAGCTTTTGGGCAATGTCATAAATGGTAACACGTTTCTTCCGGTTCATAAATATTTGTAAAGATGATAAAATATTTTTCTGCAATCGATTGCATATTGAAAAAATAATTT
Source organism: Mucilaginibacter sp. (assembly GCA_028287925.1). GTDB lineage: Bacteria > Bacteroidota > Bacteroidia > Sphingobacteriales > Sphingobacteriaceae > Mucilaginibacter. Next base: position 5,238 of record JAQBOS010000262.1, read on the forward strand.
AAATTCGTTGCTTTAAACAAATTATAAACAATCCAATCTTAGGGTTAATCATTATACATCATGCTATTGTTAGGGATTGATATAGGTACGTCTTCTGTAAAAGTTTCTGTTGTTGATGCCGCATCGCAAAAAGTAATGGCATCGGCCCAATACCCCGATGAAGAATCACCCATCATAGCATTGCAACCCGGCTGGGCCGAGCAATCGCCCGATATGTGGTGGGAACATGCGCAGCACGCCATTCAGCTTTGTAATAAAACTGCTGCCTATAATCCTGCGGATATTGCTGCAATAGGCATTGCCTACCAGATGCACGGTTTGGTTTTGGTTGATAAAGATCAAAAGGTACTGCGTAACAGCATTATCTGGTGCGATAGCCGCGCTGTTGATATTGGCGATAAAGCCTTTGATGCTATAGGGCAGGGGCAATGCCTTTCGCACCTGCTAAACTCTCCGGGAAATTTTACGGCATCCAAATTAGCATGGGTAAAAAAGAATGAACCGGAAATTTATAGTAAGATTGATAAAGCCATGCTTCCGGGCGATTTTATTGCCATGAAGCTTACCGGCGAGGTCACTACCTCCATATCTGCCTTATCCGAAGGGGTGTTTTTTGATTTCAAAACCAATAGCCTGTCAAAAGATATTATTGAATACTTTGGCTTTGATGAGGATTTATTTCCTGCGGTTAAAGAAGTGTTTTCACCCCACGGAAATTTGCAGTCGTCAGTGGCGCAAAAATTAAATTTAAAACCGGGAATCCCGGTTACCTATAAATCAGGTGATCAGCCTAACAATGCACTCTCGCTAAATGTACTGAACCCCGGCGAGGTTGCCGCAACTGCGGGGACCTCCGGTGTAATATATGGGGTAACTGATCAATTGGGATATGATAAACAATCGCGGGTAAACACATTTGCGCATGTAAACTACACCGAACAGCAAAAACGTCTGGGTGTGTTATTATGTATAAACGGTGTGGGGAGCATGTACCGCTGGCTTAAACAAACTTTTGGCGCAACAGAAAGCTATCTGCAACTGAATGCTAAAGCCACTGAAGCGCCTTTAGGCAGCGAAGGCTTACGTGTATTGCCTTTTGGCAATGGCGCCGAGCGGATGCTGAACAATAAAATTGTAGGCGCTCATTTTCATAACATCGATTTGAACATTCATAGCCAGGCCCATGTGATCAGGGCTGTGCAGGAAGGCATAGCCTTTTCATTCCGTTACGGACTTGACATAATGCGTGAGAACGGGATGAACCCAACCATTATCCGTGCCGGAAAGAACAACCTGTTTTTAAGCGAATTATTTACCGAAAGCTTTGTAAACATAACAGGCGTACCGGTTGAGCTTTATAAAAACGACGGCAGCGTAGGTGCGGCATTGGGCGCAGGCATAGGCGCACAGATCTTTTCATCGCCCAAACAGGCGTTTGAACACATGCACCCGGTACAATTGGTACAACCGTCAACCAAACAACTTGAACCCGCTTACCAGGAATGGAAAGCATTATTGGAGAAACAACTAACAAACTAAATAACCCACCGAAGACTTACGAAGTTTTTAAAACTTCGTAAGTCTGTTTCCAATCGGTGAAATCAAACAAAAATCAGTGAAATCATGAGCATTATAACAGGCGAAAAAGAATTTTTTAAAGGAATAGGCCAGGTAAAATACGAAGGGCTGCAATCAGATAATCCATTGGCTTTCCGGTGGTATGATGAAAATAAGGTAGTTGCCGGTAAAACGATGAAAGATCATCTGCGTTTTGCCTGTGCATACTGGCACTCATTTGTAGGCAATGGCGCCGATCCCTTTGGCGAGCCTACACATATCTTCGCATGGAATGAAAAAACCGACGCGGTTGAACGGGCAAAAGATAAAATGGATGCGGCATTTGAATTCATCACCAAAATGGGCATGAACTATTATTGCTTTCATGATGTTGACGTGGTTGATTATGGCAATGATATTAAAGAAAACGACCGCCGCTTACAGGCATTGGTTGACTACGCCAAACAAAAACAAGCGGCAAGCGGTGTAAAATTGCTTTGGGGAACTTCAAACCTGTTTAGCAACCGCAGGTATATGAACGGCGCTGCCACCAATCCCGATTTTCATGTGCTTAGTCACGCGGCTGCACAGGTAAAAGCAGCTTTGGATGCTACCATAGCCCTTGGTGGTGAGAATTATGTTTTCTGGGGCGGGAGAGAAGGCTACATGACCTTGCTAAATACCGATATGAAGCGCGAACAGGAACATTTTGCAAAGTTTTTGCATACCGCTAAAGATTACGCCCGTAAACAAGGCTTTAAAGGCACTTTCTTCATCGAACCGAAACCATGTGAGCCAACCAAACACCAGTATGATTATGATGCCGCAACTGTATTAGGCTTTTTGCAGAAGTATGACCTGCTCAATGATTTTAAGCTGAATCTTGAAGTTAACCATGCCACCTTAGCAGGCCATACCTTTCAGCATGAACTGCAGGTAGCTGCCGATTCAGGTTTGCTGGGCTCGATTGATGCTAACCGCGGCGACAGCCAGAACGGCTGGGATACCGACCAGTTTCCGAACGATATAAACGAGGTTACCGAAATAATGATGATCATATTGGAAGCAGGTGGTTTCCAGGGTGGAGGTATAAACTTTGACGCCAAGATCCGCCGTAACTCAACCGATCCTGCCGATCTTTTCTATGCACACATTGGCGGCATGGATGTTTTTGCAAGGGCTTTGATCACTGCTGATAATATCCTCCAAAAATCAGAATACCTGAAGATCAGGAAAGACAGGTACGCCTCTTTTGATACAGGGAAAGGTAAAGAATTTGAAGATGGTAAGCTCTCGCTTGAAGACCTGCGCGCCTATGCAATTGACAATGGTGAACCTAAAACCACCAGCGGCAGACAAGAATATCTGGAAAATTTGATAAATAGATATTTATAGTTTATAATTGTCAAACCAACATATAACCTAATTGAATTAAATAATGAACCTAAAAACCCTTTCTTACGGCGATTACGCTGTATTTCTTGTCTACTTTGTAATAGTATCTCTTTATGGCTGGTGGGTCTACAAGCGTAAAAACAAAAGTGATGGTACTTCCAAAGGTTATTTTTTAGCCGAAGGTTCATTAACATGGTGGGCGATAGGCGCATCGCTGATCGCCTCAAATATCTCGGCCGAGCAGATGGTGGGGATGAGCGGTTCAGGCTTTAAGATGGGGTTAGCCATTAGTACATACGAATGGATGGCTGCTGCTACATTGGTTATTGTAGCTGTTTTTTTTATACCTGTTTACCTTAAAAATAAAATAGCCACTATGCCGCAGTTTCTTCATCAGCGGTATAATGGCACTGTAGCCATGATCATGGCTATATTCTGGCTAATGTTGTATATCGTTGTGAACCTCATGTCCATACTTTATTTGGGTGGGGTGGCAATAGCAGGTATTTCGGGATTAGACCTGAAATTGGTGATCGGGTTATTAGCCATTTTTTCAATAGTTATCACACTGGGCGGCATGAAGGTTATTGGCTATACCGATGTTATACAAGTGTTTTTCCTTGTATTGGGAGGGCTGGCAGCTACTTATATCGCACTTCATTTGATCAGCGAAAAATCTGGTACAACTGGTTTGTGGAATGGGTTTAAATTACTGCGTGCAGATGCCAGTGATCACTTCCAAATGATATTTAAGAAGGACAATGGAAATTATCTCGACTTGCCAGGCCTTTCGGTACTTATTGGCGGTATGTGGATCACTAATTTTAATTACTGGGGTTGTAATCAATACATAACACAAAGAGCGCTTGGCGCCGATCTTAAAACAGCCCGGGCAGGTATTCTTTTCGCAGCTTTCCTGAAGTTGCTTATGCCGGTGATCGTAGTATTGCCTGGGATAGCAGCTTATGTGCTTTATCAGAAGGGGATGTTTCACCAGGAAATGTTAAGTTCAAAAGGTGTTTTAGATGTTAACAAAGCTTATCCATCGATTCTTAATTTACTGCCGAACTACCTGAAAGGGCTTTCATTTGCAGCGCTAACAGCGGCCATCGTGGCATCGTTAGCAGGTAAAGCAAATAGTATAGCTACTATATTTACATTGGATATATACAAAAAGGCGATAAATAAACAAGCCACAGAAAAGAACCTGGTTAACACAGGTAAAATAGCTGTAGTGGTAGCAATGGTATTAGGCGTTTTACTATCTTTTGTAATTGGAGATATGCTGATGGGCGAAGGAAAACAGGGCTTCCAATATATCCAGGAGTACACAGGCTTTGTTTCGCCAGGGATCTTTGCCATGTTCATTTTAGGTTTCTTCTGGAAAAAGGCAACTTCAAACGCAGCATTGTTCGCAACCATTGGCGGCTTAGGGTTCGCTATAGTATTTAAGTTTTTGCCCTACTGGACTAATCTTTCCTTCTTGCAGCCATTTGGCTTTTCAAAACTGAATGGCGATGGCGTATTTGAAATTCCTTTTTTGGATAGGATGGGCTTCGTTTTTATAATATGTATCGTAGGTATGTATATCATATCAATGATTGAAAATGCTAAAGGCTTACGTACAAACGGCTTGGAAGTAGATGTGAAGATGTTTAAAACAGACAGAGGCTTTGCAATTGGAGCTATAGTAATCGCTGTTATTCTTACGTTTTTATATACAATGTTCTGGTAAGAAACAAAAACTTCATAAAAAAAGCGATGGGTTTTAAACTCATCGCTTTTTTTGTTAAGTAGATTTTTTAACCGCTGTGATGTAAATTCTCTGTATTTCTGTGGTTAAATAACCGCTTCCGGCCGTTTAAGAAAAACTCCTGTTACTACTACCCACAGTACAAAGCCGGCTATAAATACCCTGAACCCGGTTAAATCAACAAACACAAAACCAGCTATTATTGCTGCTACAGCCGAAATTGCTGTCGCTATGCCTAAATACCCAATCCATTTAGGGAACACTTTTGTTTTGATAATAGCAACCGACCATAATAAGACGGCAACACACGCAGCGCCTATAAAAACATAATCAAACGCATGGTTAAGCGCCCAGCTATATCTCATAACTGGTTTTAACAAATTTATTTTTTCTGCAGTAGCATCGCGGTATTGATTAACGAAAAATGGCATCGCCAGGCCGTTGATGGCTGCTGCACAGGTAACAGCGAACATCCCGATACACATGGTGATAAAGCCTCCTGTAGCTAATATTTCGGCAGTGGCCAGGCGCTTGGTTAGCCCCCAAAAGCCAAGTAGGATGGCTGGAATCGAAAGCATGGCGATTGAATGGCTGGTGATAATAACATTCGAAATTTTTAACAGGTATTCAAAGCTGCCGCCCGAAGGGTGGAGAGTCATAGCTATTATTGATAATACCGACCCTGTAATGAGCGCTATCCCGCTGTAATAGTTTAATTGATTTTTCATGTGTTTGTTATATTTTGTTTGGGATGAAAGTAGAGAGAACCAAACAAAAGGGCACTTGACCAGGATCAAGAAAACAAACTTTTCCGTTTCATCCTGCTGAAGGTTTCGGGGGCCATCCCGAGATAGGAAGCGAGGTGTATTTGTGAAAAGCGTAAGATCCAGTCAGGGTGCAGCTGCATTAGCTTTTCATAGCGCAGCTGCGGTGTATTTAGGTGAGTTGTTAATTCTGTTGATTTTGTCCAGTTTTCCATTACCCTGCCAAGTGCAAAAAATGAAGGGTTGTGGTGGATTAACTGATGCAGCTGCTGAATAGTAAGCAAAGCAACAACAGAATCTTCCATGGCCTCTATCCGGTTAGCTGCAGGTTTTTGACGTATAAAGCTTTCATGGTCTGCTGCAAAATCCATCTCCGTAAAAAAATTTAGTGTTACATCCTTTTCATCTGCCAAACGAAATAAACGCAGGCTCCCGAATGTAACAATCGCAGTAAAATCACAAACCTGGCCAGCCGCTAAGAGCGTTTCGTTTTTCTTTAACACGCGCGTTTTGGTTGAATTGATAATCAACTCCAGGTGCTCTGCCGAAAACAGGTGGATCCGCTTCAATGCTTCGGCAATAGTTGCCCTGGTCTCCAATTCTGTTTGTAACATATAATTAAAATTAACGGTAGCTTCTAAAGTAAATTTTATTTTGCTAAAATTGTTGATTTAGTTAACCCGAGAAAAGATAATCCTATTTTTATAGTAAATAATTATAAACAATGTTCAGCAATTTAGAACAAACCTTTCGCTGGTACGGTCCTGCAGATCCCGTTACGCTAACAACCATAAGTCAAACAGGTGCAACGGGAGTTGTAAATGCACTTCACCAAATCCCAAGTGGTGAAGTATGGAGTTTAGACGAGATAGAAACGCGCAAAAATATTATCCAGGCTGCCGGCCTTACCTGGTCGGTTGTGGAGAGTGTAAACATCCACGAAAGCATAAAAACAGGCGCCACACAGCGGGATGAATATATTGAAAAATATATAGCCACGCTCAAAAACCTGTATAAAGCAAACATTAAAACCGTTTGCTATAACTTTATGCCGGTGCTTGACTGGACCCGCACCGATATTGATTACCGCTTGCCAAACGGTGCATCGGCCTTACGTTTTCATGCTCCGGCCCTGGCTGCGTTTGATCTTTATATCCTTGAACGTGAAGCCGCATTTGGTGAGTTTAATGACGATCAGCAAAAAGCGGCAAAAAACTACCTGGATGGTATTGATAACGATGCTAAAAAGGCATTGGTTAAAAATGTTATGGCCGGTTTGCCAGGCACTGATAAGGTTTTAACAATTGATGAATTTAAAGGACATCTTGAAAAATATAAAGATGTTGATGCAACAACGTTAAAACAAAACCTGGCTTATTTTCTGCAGGCAATTATTCCTGAAGCAGAGCAACTCGGCATAAAAATGTGCATCCACCCGGATGACCCGCCGTTCCCGATATTTGGTTTGCCGCGTGTTATATCAACAGAAGCTGACCTGGAGTTTGTTGTAAATGCAGCTCCGTCTGATAGCAACGGGCTTACTTTTTGTACGGGCTCATTAGGTGCGAGGGCAGATAACGACCTGCCAGGGATAGTTGACCGCTTAGGTAAACATATCCATTTCCTTCATTTGCGAAATGTACAGCGCGAGGCCGACGGCAGCTTTTACGAAGCCAACCATTTAGGCGGAAGCTCGGATATGTACGCAGTTATGAAAAACGTAATACTGGAACAAAAACGGCGTTCAGAAAGCGGGAGGGAAGATGTTGCTATCCCTATGCGTCCTGATCATGGCCACAAGTTGCTGGATGATTTTAAGTATAACACCTTTCCCGGATATTCGGCAATCGGCAGATTAAAAGGCCTGGCCGAGTTGAGGGGGTTGGAAATGGGAATAAAAAGGAGTTTGTAAATCTTATATATTCCTTTAATAAATTAACGTGAGTTCGACATAAGCAAACGGTCACCTCACCTCAACCCTTCTCCAACCGTGTTGAGGCGAAGCACAAATTTGTGTATCCACGCCGGCAAAGCGTTCCACTTTTGCACGT
>JAQBOS010000283.1 GCA_028287925.1 Mucilaginibacter sp.
CTGTCTTTTTTCGTCCCATCGGGACGTTTGGTCGGTAGAAAATAGCACGCCATGTAGTTTCGTTCCATCGGAACGATTCGTGAATTCGACATTTTACAGGGCGAAGAGTTTTGTGGGTTAACTTAAATCTATGAGAGACCCTGCCGGGATATAATTGATAATCAGCGTACTTCATAGCGTTCCGGGTGTTCCGTGCATGCAAAAATGGAACGCGTTGCCGACGTGTAGCCTGCCGGCAGGTATTCCCTTTAAAAGGCCTGCATCACTATTTGGCTGCTAAATGTGTGGAAGGAATTCCCCGAAAATTACTTAATTATTTTATAATCAATGCGTTAATTATCGGCAAAGATAGAAGTAATTGATAATCAGTATATTCCACTTTGTTCCGGGTGTTCCGTGTAAAAATGGAACGCTTCAGTCTTCGCAGGGTCCCCAGCAAGGGACCCTGCGTCGCGCGCTAAGTATGCGATATTCTCCTATGTCATAAATTTTCACAAACCCAACGCAGGGTCCTCTATGAGAATCTACTGGGACAGAAACCGAAAAAAAGTTCCCGGCTTGTGCCAGCGAAGACAGAGTCCATTTTCACGTTACTTTTTTTTACGTTTTTCAAGCATGTCTGCAATGTTGATGGCCGAACATTCAGCAATCAGGGCGGTTAAAACCGCAGGCGGCAACTCCTCCCCATCCGTAAAATTGATACAGCCTTTCTGGACTTTGGCGGCCGGTAACAGGCCGGCGTATTTGGCATGAAGGGCCGGGTTCATATAAATCGGCAGGCAATGCAGCGACATATAATTTTTGGTGCTGGCCAGTCCGTATTTCATGTAACAGCGCTCTTCATACAGGATCATTTCCTTGCCCATCATCGGCTTTATCACCGGGGTCACGGTCGGGTCATTCGCCAGTATTGCTTCATGGAGCGTAGTTAAGGTGGCCTGCCTTTCCGCCGGCACACTGCTGATATATTCGGTTATGGTCATGGTTTTATTTTATCGGTTATTTATTGATTGGCTTTTTTATAACAGCTGGTAGGATTCCCGAAGATAGTTAAATAAGGCCGGGCGCAGATCATCCAGCAATGCGATCCGGATATGGTTTTCGTATTTGTTACCCGCTTTTATACTTTTGAAAATCGGTTTTTCCGGGTGCGCCTCCCTTGAATAAAACTTTATGTCCAGTTCCTTTTTCATCGGCCGGATCACAAGGAAGGTCAGCCGCCGGGTAAAGACGATACAATTCGGGGTAATCCCGACCAGCACGCCCTCCCAGTCAGCCACCTCCGCGAGCAGCTTATCAAACACCAGCACCAGTTCAGGCGACCGGCCCAGGAACAAACTATCCAGGCTGACCCGCGCGCAATAATGCCTTTGCTCCGGTTTGGGGAGTTCCCGCTCACATTTCGGACAGATCCAGCTCATAAGCTATGAAGTTAGGGTTTTGATCTTCAAAAATAAAATCGCAACTACATATTACTTATCTTTAAAGCATAAACCGGAGATCATGAAAAAGTTTACACTTCTCGGCTTGCTTTGCGCGGCCTTTTTGCTGGGTTACGGGTTCAGCCGTTTCACCAACCCTGTCAGTAACGGCCCGCGGGTGACTGGCATAGGCGGGATCTTTTTTAAAGCCAAAGACCCGGCCGCGTTAAGAACATGGTATGAGAAAAACCTGGGCATGCGCATGGTGCAAAGCGGTACCAATTTCGAATGGCACCAAGGTGCTGACAGCACAAAAAAAGGGTTCACGTTATGGGCGCCCTTTAAGGAAACGACCAAATACTTCCAGCCATCTGACAAACAATTCATGATCAATTACCGGGTTGAAGGGCTGGATCAATTGTTGGTGAAGCTGAAAGCTGCAGGCATATTGCCCGCGGATTCAGTGGAAAAAGTAAGTTACGGCAGTTTTGTGCATTTGATGGATCCGGAAGGCAATAAGATCGAATTGTGGGAACCCAATGATGTAGAATACGCCAAAATGGGGACGATCACGACTAAATAAAACAGGATAAACGACAATCTTTGCCATCCTGAGATATAAACTCCAGCAGAATCTGAAGGAGGAATGACAAGGATGGGGTGTCATGGTGAGTAATCTATTTTTGCGCGCAAAAATAGATTACTCACCATGACACCCCTTTTGTATGTTAAATATAACTTGTCATCCTGGAACGCAGTGAAGGATCTTATCCAGCTGATAAGTCGCCGCCATGCTTGTCCTGCGTTCATGTCGGACGCAGAAGATCCTATGCCCTCGCTCCATTAGACAAATTAATATCTTCCTAACCAAACAACGGCGGAAATAAAACTTGATTTCTATGTTAACCCATCCAAATTTGTAAATAATTGTTTATCAAATACTTAATTCATAATATTTGAAAATTGTGTTAACCCTGTTAACCCCCCTTTCCTCATTCCTGCCGGGATGAATAAGTACGAAAATTACATGGAGGATTTTAAAGATGCTATCTTTATACAAAATGCATCACCAAGAATTTGAACCTCCTGAAGAGCTAAGGGATACCATAAAGTGCTTTTGGTATAACAGAAGAGACTCCGAAGAACTACACCCGGGTTTTGAGGTACAACCAGACGGCTACGCTGAAATTATTTTTTATTTCGGGAGTGCCCTTAGCATTTCTTACAATGGGCGCCTGCAACCATTGCCCTCACCGTTTATGATGGGGCTGCTCAATCAGCCTGTTGTTTTTTACACGGAAAACCGTTTGGAGATCGTTGCTATCAGGTGCTTTCCCTGGACCGTATTCGATTTGCTCGGGCTGCAACCCGGTAAAGACGGCGTGCGCATCTTTGAACACCCTATCGCCAGGCTTCAACCCGCGTTGAATAAGTGGATTAATGCGGGCAGGGTAGACGAAGCGCTGGCTGAAGTTAAACAGTATTTCCTGGATGCGCGGTCGGGGGTTGCTGGTGACAGTATGCTATACAAAGCGGGCGTTGCTATGAGGAAAACGAACGGCACCATGCCGGTAAGCCAGGTAGCGGCGGCGGCCCATGCTACGGTTCGTACATTGGAAAGGAACTTCAAGCAATCTTCCGGCTATAGTGTTAAAGACGTGTCGGGTCTGATGCGCTTTGAGCAGGTACGAAACCGGTTATGGCATTACCCGGATTCCAACCTTGCCGGCCTGGCTCATGAGCTGGGCTATACGGATCAACCCCACTTAAGCAGGGAATTCAAGCGCTATAGCGGTACTACGCCTGCGGCATTCGCGCGAAAAGCAAAGAAAGGGAAACAGGCTGCAGGCAACGATTTTGTCGCGTTTATACAATCCTAACTCAAGGGCATTCCGGAATTTTGTGCTTTCAATAATTAAATATGAAAGCAACATCAGAAAACAATAAATCCGTACAAAATAATTCTATACACGATGTAATTATCGCAGGCGCGGGGCCTGTAGGTCTGTTCCTCGCCTGTGAGCTGGCTTTGGCCAAATGTTCAGTGCTGATACTGGAAAAGGCAGAGAACCCGCAATCACCTTTAAAGCAAGTTCCCTTTGGGATCAGGGGACTTAATACGCCTACTATTGAAGCGCTATACCGCCGTGATTTATTAAAAGAACTTGAGGTACACAAACGCCTTAAAAATCCCCACTTAAATACCAAACAAGGAGCACTTCGCCAGGGAGGGCACTTCGCCGGCATTGTATTTTATGAAGACGATATTGACACCTCACAGTGGAGGTATCGCCTGCCAGGCTCGACCGACGCCAGTTTAATTTCTGAAATGGAGGAGCTTGAAACGGTGCTGGCCCGTCGCGCAGCAGTCCTGGGTGTCGTGATCAAGCGCGGGCTTGCCATTACCGGCTTTCATCAAACCGCGGACGGGGTAACTGTTCAATCAGACGACCAATCTTTTAATGGTAAATACCTCGTGGGCTGCGATGGCAGCCGGAGTGTTGTTCGCAAAATGGGCGGTTTTGAATTCGCCGGTACGGAGCCGGAATTTACCGGCTACTCTACCCGGGTTGACATTGCCGACCCGGAGAAGCTCAGCCCGGGCCGTAACGTGACACCAACAGGCATGTACCTGCAATCGCAGCCGGGTTACGTAATCATACAGGATTTTGACGGGGGGACATTTCATCATTCAAAAAAGCCGATCACGCTTGAACACGTGCAGGAAGCGCTGCGCCGCATCTCGAACACTGACGTTACTATCACTGCCCTGCATATCGCAACCACCTGGACCGACCGGGCTCGGCAGGCCACAACCTATCGCAACGGACGGGTACTTTTAGCCGGTGATGCTGCGCACATTCATGCGCCATTGGGCGGCCAGGGGCTTAACCTTGGGCTGGGCGATGCCATGAACCTGGGCTGGAAACTCGCCGCAACCATCCAAAACAAAGCGCCGGATGGATTACTGGACAGTTACTATACCGAAGGATACCCAATTGGCGTACAGGTTCTGGATTGGTCGCGTGCCCAGGTCGCGATCATGAAACCAAACCCACATGCCCACGCGCTGAATGCAATTGTACGCGATCTTATGAATACGCGCGATGGCGCCACCTACTTTGCAGGACGGGTTTGGGGTGTTAACACACAGTACAATCTTGGCAGCGACCACCCCTTAACAGGTCGCAGCGTTCCTAACTTTGAGCTGGAAGACGGTACGAAGATTGGCGAGCTAATGAAAAATGGCAAGGGGATCCTGCTTGATTTTGATACTAATGCTTCACTAAAAACTTTGGCGGGCGAATATGGCGACCAAATCAAGTATGTTTCTGGCGGTGCAAAGGAACAATTAGGCTTGAGCACCCTACTGATCCGCCCGGATGGATTTGTCGCCTGGGCTTCTGATAGCGCGAATTGCAGCGAACTCCAAAAGGCAGCCGCCCGCTGGTTTGTTTGTAATTAAGGGAGCAGGTGATTGTTGATCGTAAGTTAAAAAATTCCGATTGCCTGGATGATCAGAAAGACCCCGGCTCCAATACCAATGGCTCCGATAGTGCCGGTAACCCATTTGCCGGCAGGCGCCAGGCGTTCAAAGGTGATCGCTACGGTTATAATAGCCATTGCAAAAAGGTTCATCATCCCAATTACAAGCAGAATAAACATCAAACCCGCGGAGCACCGGCTGCACTGAATCCCCAGGTGCAGCCCATGTTTCCAGGCCGTGCGGGCATTATCAGGTACCGTTTGGCCACTGAAGGGCAATTCCCGGCAGCAGGCAAGTTGATGAAATTTCCAGTTGGTGAACTGGAGTAAGCCTATGGCCGATACGACTATTCCTACTGCAACGGGTACGATCAAGGAGAGCTCCCTATGTTGCATTAAGATTGCATTAAGCCCAACACCCAGTGGAAAAACGACCAATCCGATGATCGTCCAAACAAGAAAGTAACCAAAGCCTGCTAAGGCTGTCAGCCAGCCCAGGCACCGTGCACTTGTCTTCTGAACGGCCTGGCGATAGCGCAGCAACATCGGTACCAGGCACGGGATCATCATAGCCAGCATCATTACATCCCACATAGCAAGGAAAGATGCTGTAGCTTCGAACCATGACTGTCCTGACATGGGCATCCACATCATTGACATCCCCCAGCCACCTGGCATCGGCATTTCTTCCATCGCCGACATGGCTCTGCACCATACAGTAGTTACAACCACACTGGCGGTAAAGAGCAATGCAATTATCCCCAAAAACGCCCGATGCTCATTTTTACCAGGGTCGTATTTCAGCTTACTAAAGGCAACTGAAGATTTTCTCATCTTAATACTCATCATGCCGGCGCCACCAAATGGAGTTCTCGTTACGCCCCAGGGGTGCACGGTCAAGCCATTGGTACATGCCCCACAGGCCATCTAATCCACGTGAATAGGCAGAATAGGTATGATAAACTACGCCATCCTCCAATACGAAAGTACTTAAGCCGGGCCGCTCACGGGTAAAGGTCGCAATATCAGTTCCAGCCATGCTTGCAACCTGTGCAACAGGGCCCTTGTCATTTTCAGTTTTCCATTCACGGATTACTTTTCCGGCAAGCGGCTCGCCTGTTCCCGTCTCGCGTTCGTAATTGTATTCGGTACCTCCCCTGCGCTGCTGCTCTTCAGTGATCCCGACGTTGAAGTCGAAGTTAAAATCGCTGCCGAACGAAGACGCCCAGGGAAATGTCCAGCCCATCCGCTGCTTGTATTCATGCAGTTTTGCAAACGGTGCGCGTGATACCGCGGTAAGCATTACGTCATGATTTGCCAAATGAACCGCGATCCCATTAAAGCCGTCCGCAATTGCCGAGCAGGACGGACATCCCGCTTTATAATCGGGCCCGAACATAAAATGATATACCAGGAGTTGTGAGCGACCGTCAAAGAGATCTGCCAGCGAGACACTTCCCTTACCGGTTTCAAATTGATACGCTTTATCTACCTTAACCCAGGGCATTTCCGTCCGCTGACGCGCCACCTCGTCACTGCGCCTGGTTAATTCTTTTTCTTCTTTAAGCAGCTTCAATCGCGCTTCCAGCCACTCTTCCCTTGTCCCAACCTTGTGTTTTTTTTCCTTTTCCATATCATTTTGATTTATTGTAGATGTACAACCTGAACTTGTTTTGCTGATATAAAATGAACTTTTTTATTGAGACCAGATTTGCCTGTTTTTACAAGCCAGGTAAAGTGAGCCGGTACTTCCATAACTATTTTTGAGGTTTGTCTGCCGCTTATTTATCCTGTAAATTTAAAATTATTTTGGATCCTCTTTCAATGCAATATAAATGCACAAACACAGTGCCATTATCATTGTAGGATCACTACAATGCGGGTCAAGAGCCTAAGTTGAAAGATTTGAGGTTCTTTCTTTCGATGATATCCGGCTAAATATGGTGCGATGATAACCTGGATCGCAGGCTGAATAACTTTTATCCCAATCCCAAAGTTCGTCAACATCCCATACCTGGAAAATACGGAGCAATTGATTGTTGCTGTTGAGCACATGGAACCTGCTATTTAATTATTGCGGAATGTGTACCGATGCCTTTAGCTCAACCATAATTATGTAAATTATTGATTTATCAGCGTTGAGCACTACCATGTTAATAAATATTGTCATAAATTGGTTACGTAAACCAATACCAATTTATGACACTATGGAAAATAATGAATCTCAGCCCCTGGCGGAACTAAATAAGAGTGCTGCCAAATGCCCTTTTTTGGGCGGAGCTCTAAAACAAAGCGCAGGTAGTGGCACCAGGAACCGCGACTGGTGGCCTAACCAGTTAAAATTGAACATCCTTCGTCAACACTCATCACTTTCCAATCCGATGAGCGCATCATTCAGCTACGCTGAGGAGTTCAAGAGCCTGGATCTGAATGCGGTAAAAAAAGACATCTTTGATTTGATGACCACGTCGCAAGACTGGTGGCCTGCCGATTACGGGCACTATGGGCCGTTCTTCATCCGGATGGCCTGGCACAGTGCAGGAACCTACCGTATTTCCGACGGCCGCGGTGGCGCCGGCTTTGGCACCCAGCGATTTGCACCGCTCAACAGCTGGCCCGACAATGCTAACCTCGACAAGGCACGCTTATTGCTTTGGCCGATAAAAAAGAAATACGGTAAGAAAATTTCGTGGGCAGACCTGATGATCCTTACCGGCAACTGCGCCCTTGAGTCGATGGGCTTCAAGAGCTTCGGTTTCGCTGGCGGACGTGCAGATGTTTGGGAACCTGCGGAGGACATTTATTGGGGTGCTGAAAGCGAATGGTTGGGAGACAAGCGCTATACCGGCAACCGTGAGCTGGAAAACCCGCTTGCAGCCGTTCAAATGGGTCTGATTTATGTGAATCCGGAAGGCCCTAACGGAAACCCCGACCCGCTTGCTTCTGCCCGCGACATCCGGGAGACCTTTGGCCGGATGGCGATGAATGACGAAGAAACTGTTGCGCTGATTGCCGGCGGGCATAGCTTCGGCAAAACCCATGGCGCTGCCGATCCGGGCCAGTATGTTGGCCGGGAACCCGCAGGTGCGGGCATTGAGGAGCAAAACCTGGGCTGGAAAAACACATTCGGCAGCGGTAATGCAGGCGATACAATTACAAGCGGCCTCGAAGGCGCATGGACCACCACCCCAACAAAGTGGAGTAATAATTACTTTGAGAACCTGTTTGGCTATGAATGGGAGCTAACTAAGAGCCCGGCGGGTGCACATCAGTGGAAACCGAAGGATGGCGCAGGCGCCGGTACCATTCCGGATGCACACGATCCATCAAAACGCCATTCACCCTTTATGCTTACGAGTGATATTGCCCTGCGGGTGGATCCTGTATACGAGCCGATTTCCAGGCACTTTTATGAAAATCCGGATCAGTTCGCAGATGCTTTTGCCCGGGCGTGGTTTAAGCTAACACACCGTGATATGGGCCCGCGTGCCCGCTACCTGGGTCCTGAAGTACCAGCGGAAGAGTTGATCTGGCAAGACCCTGTTCCGGCAATTGCGCATGAGCTGATTAACGATCAGGATGTAGCTGCATTAAAGAGCAGGATCCTCGCTTCCGGGCTTTCAGTATCCCAACTGGTGTCAACCGCCTGGGCCTCGGCATCAACGTTCCGCGGATCCGATAAACGTGGCGGCGCAAATGGCGCACGCATTCGCCTTGCCCCGCAAAAGGATTGGGAAGTGAACAATCCGGCCCAGCTGGCTAAGGTTTTAGAGACGCTTGAGGCTATCAAACAGGAGTTCAACAGTGCCCAGGCTGGCAGCAAGCTGGTTTCGCTGGCTGATCTGATCGTTTTGGGTGGATCTGCAGGCATAGAGCAGGCTGCAAAGAATGCCGGCCATGAGGTTACGGTACCCTTTGCTCCGGGGCGTGCAGACGCATCGCAAGGGCAAACAGATGTTGAATCATTCGCCGTTCTTGAACCGGGTGCAGATGGGTTCCGCAATTACTTAAGTACCCGGCACACTTCGGCGGCAGAAGCAATGCTGGTAGACAAAGCACAGCTGCTGACGCTGACCGCACCTGAGCTGACCGTTTTGGTTGGCGGGATGCGTGTGCTAAACACCAACTTCAATCAGTTTCAACACGGTGTTTTCACCAAACGCCCGGGGGCGCTTACCAACGACTTCTTCGTGAACCTGATTGATTTTGGCACGAAATGGGACGCTGTTTCAGACGCCCAGGACGTTTTCGAAGGTCGCGATCGCAAGACAGGTGAACTCAAGTGGACCGGCACCCGTGTCGATCTCATCTTTGGCTCCAACTCTGAGCTTCGGGCCCTCGCTGAAGTATATGCCTGTGAGGATTCGCAAGGGCAGTTTGTACAGGACTTTGTTGCTGCATGGACCAAGGTGATGAACCTTGACCGTTTCGACCTGGCCTGATTTCGGAATTATATTATTTAGTTTTAAAAGGTGGCCTTGAGACAGGCCACTTTTTTTATTCAGATCGACGTGCCATTTATGCTTTTTATAAATATGACAATTGGGGATTTTCATATTTATATCTATTATATTTATATCATGCAATCAATCGGCCGGGTTTGAAAGACGGCATCTTGTGAGACTTAAGATAGTTCTTAAATAAAAACGCCATATTAATCAACAGGAAACAGATGAACTATTGTATCTACAAACCACCCCAAATTCTGTCGGATCTTGTTTGCCATTATTGGACCCTGGATGGAAATGTATCAATTGATCAAACATACATCCACAGAACATTAGCAAATTTTTGCCCTGAGTTAATTTTCCATTACGGAGGCTCATTTGCGGAATTGGTTGCTAACAACAGCATTGAAAAGACCTTTACCACAGGCATCCATGGCCAAACCAATCAAATCAGGCGTTTTACTGCAAAAGAAAATTATGGGATCTTCGGCGTATTACTTCAACCCTATGCCATTCCGATCTTGTTTGGAATTCCGTCAACGGACTTCAGAAATGAACTGGTTGATCTGACATTATTAGGGCAAGACGGGAAAGATCTAACCGATCAAATGTTGTCGGCAAAAAACAATGCCCAGCGATTGCAATTGATCAACTGCTTTTTAGCACAACGCATAAAGGAATTTGACAGGCCTGAAATTGTATCTGCTACACAGAAAATTTATAGCCTGAAAGGGCTTGTTAACATTCAAAACCTTGCAGATCAATCTTCCCTCTCACAAAGACAATTTGAACGAAAATTCAAGGAACACATTGGGTTTAGTCCGAAGTCATTTGCCAGGCTGGTACGGTTCAAATCACTAATTAATAGCTATAAAAAGAGGGATTCAACACTTACAAAAGTTGCATATGACTTCGGTTACTATGATCAGGCCCACTTTATTCAGGACTTCAAACAGTTCTCAGGTTACAATCCTAACGCTTACTTCTCAGGGGAGGCAAAGGAGGTTTTTTACGCGCCTTGAAAGTGTCGTTTTTTTCCAATTTTGGAGCATAGGCCCCCTTTTATATTTGTAGAAATAAAAACATACAAATATGGAAACAATAAAATTTGATAACGACATCAAGGTGTTCTATGTAACCGCAAAAATATTTCCTGAAGGTATTCCGGATGCTACAGATAAGCTTCATAAGCTATTCCCCTTTTCGAAAGAAAGAAAAATCTTCGGCCTGTCCCGTCCGGAAAATAATGATAAGATAGTTTACAGAGCCGCCGCAGAGGAATTAGAACCGGGTGAAGCCGAAAGATTCAATTGCGAAACACTAATAATAAAAAAAGGAAAATATGTTTGCTTGCCTGTTAATGACTTTAGAAAAGACATTATGAGTATTGACAGGGCATTTAAACAATTACTTAAAGAACCTAATTTAGATCCGGAAGGATATTGTGTTGAATGGTATGCTACAGACAAAGAAACTGTAAAGTGCATGATAAGGCTGAATGAATAAATAACTGTCCGTTCTTTCTGCATAACATAAAAGCTTGGTGTAGAAACCCTACCCTCCAAATATTATTAAGTTAAAGAGCTTCCTTTCCCTCCTTACCGTTTACGGAAGGGAGGGAGGTCGAGCGAAGCAATGACCGGGTGGGTAAATCTGCACGCGATATTGACGCAAATGCATTGGCGCTAATGCATGGTGGTTTGACTCACCCCGCCGACGCTTCGCTGGGCGACCCTCTCTGCTCCGCAAAGAGGGTGAAAAAAGATAAAATTTATCGGTAATATAGTCCCTTCCGCAAATCATCCCTTCCCCCCCCCTTTTTTTTTGACTACAACAAAAGTAGATTCGGCTACATCGCCCGCTTTGCTGTTCTGCAACTTTGTATCATCAAAAAAACAGCAAATGAAAATTATAGTAACAGGTTCATTAGGACATATCAGTAAGCCGCTAACAATTGAGTTGGTGCAAAAAGGACATGAGGTTACCGTTATCAGCAGCAAGCCCGAAAAACAACAAGACATCGAAACATTGGGGGCAAAAGCAGCGATTGGCACAATGGAAGACGTTGATTTTCTCACAGCCACTTTCAAAGGTGCTGATGTGGTTTATTTAATGGAAGCGATGGGCGCAGGTAGTTTCTTCGATCAAAATTTTGACATTATGGCTGCACACAACAAAATAGCCAACAGCTATGCACAGGCTGTCCGGCAGTCGGGTGTGCTGCGCGTGGTGCATCTAAGCAGCATTGGCGCCCATACGGATAAAGGCAATGGCATTCTTGCTTTTCATTACAATGTAGAAAACATTTTGAAACAGTTACCAAACGATGTTGCCATTAAATTTATGCGCCCTGTTGGTTTTTATTACAATATGTTTGCGTTTATACCAACCATAAAAGCACAGGGGGCAATTGTGCAAAACTATGGTGGAGATGAAAAAGAACCCTGGGTTTCTCCCTTGGATATTGCAGCAGCTATTGCCGGAGAGATTGAAAAACCTTTTAGCGGCAGAGAAGTTCATTACATAGCAAGCGACGAAGCTTCACCAAATGACGTGGCAGAAATTTTGGGTAAGGCCATCGGACAACCTGATCTGAAATGGTCGGTAATTCCCGATGAACAATCACTGAATGGAATGATAGCCGCAGGTTTCAACCCGCAGGTAGCCGAAGGCCTTGTAGAAATGAATGCAAGCAGGCGCGGCGGTGTGTTATATGAGGATTATTACCATAACCAACCAGCGCTGGGAAAGATAAAATTGAAAGACTTCGCAAAAGAATTTGCGGCTGCCTTTAACCAATAATTAGTACATTGTGACATGGCAAACATCCAGCCCTATCGGATTAAAACGATCAGCGAATATCACCGGATCATGGGGCTTCCCAAGCCGGAGCATCCGTTGATCAGCGTGATAAATTTCGACTCCATTAAAAAGCTGCCCTACAATGAATCTATAAGCTTAGTATTTAATTTTTATTCCATTTCACTAAAAAGAGACTTCAATGCCAGGATGAAATATGGCCAGCAGGAATATGATTTTGATGAAGGCATCATGTTTTTTATTTCACCTGGCCAGGTTTTTGGAATTGAGATTGGGAAAGATGAAGCATTAAGGCATTCGGGATGGTTGTTACTCATCCATCCCGATTTTTTATGGAATACGCCCTTAGCCAAAACCATTAAGCAATATGAATATTTTGGTTATTCGGTACATGAAGCCCTGTATCTTTCTGAAAAGGAAGAAGCAACTACTATAGGCCTGATGCAAAACATTGAGCAGGAATATCACGCAAACATTGATAAATTTAGCCAGGACATTATTATTGCTCAACTGGAACTGTTGTTCAATTATGCCGACCGGTTTTATCATCGGCAATTCATAACCCGGAAAATAACCAACCATCATATCCTAAATCGGCTGGAAGACCTCCTTACGGAATCTTTCAGCAATGATACCTTAGCAAAAAAAGGATTGCCCACTGTTCAATATATTGCCGAAGCACTGAACGTATCGCCCAATTATTTAAGCGGCTTGCTAAAAGTATTGACAGGCCAGAGCACCCAGCAGCATATCCACGATAAACTGATGGAAAAAGCGAAGGAAAAATTATCCACCACCGGTTTATCAGTAAGTGAAATTGCTTACGAATTAGGTTTTGAACATCCGCAGTCGTTCAGTAAGCTCTTCAAGACAAAAACCAGCCTTTCGCCTTTGAAGTTCCGGCAGTCGTTCAACTAACAAAACCGACTTCAGTAACATCGCTCCGTCCCCGCAGATTCTGAAAGGGACCTTGCGCCGCCTGCCAGGTATGCGATAGAAAATTTATCCCATGTCAAAATTCTCAAACCACAACGCAGGGTCCTCTGCGAGAGACCCTGCTGAAACGACGGAGTAGCAAGCGTTCCACTTTTACGCGGAACACCCGGAACGTTGTTAAACACGCTGATTATCAATTATTTCCAAAACTACAAAAGCAACAAGCGTTCCATTTTTGCACACGGAACACCCGGAACGCTGTGAAACATGCTGATTATCAATTACTTAACTTTTACCCATACTGAATGTATTGATTATCAAACAATTAAGTAATTTTCGGGGAATTCCTTCCACACATTTAGCAGACTGATGGTGATGCAGGCCCTTTAGATGGGATACCTGCCGGCAGGTTAACCGCCGGAAAAGCGTTCCATTTTTGCACGCGGAACACCCGGAACGCTGTTAAACATGCTGATTATCAATTGTTTTTATATATCCATCCTCGCAGATTCTCCTGAAAGGGACCCTGCGCCGCCTGCCAGGTATGCGATAGAAAATTTATCCCACGCCAAAAATTCTGCAAACCACAACGCAGGGTCCTCTTTGAGAGACCCCGCTGAGACAGAAATAAGCACTTCCTTTTATATTTAATATTTGTTAACTTTTTGTTTTATAATGTGATATAAATAATACTAACTTAGCAATAACCTAAATTTGATTTCATGTTTGTAACACTTTCTTCTGTTTGATGTAACTGTCACCAACAATAAAACCAATTACCATTCATTTTTGATTCATTTTTCACAACACCTTAAAGTGTTGATTATCCGATATTATGTGGAACGATAAAGAGACTGATATTGATCTTCTGGATCATGAAAAAATAGCTCAAACTGTTTTGGAGATTGTAAGCGACAGCCATTTAAGGCCGTTGACTATAGGAATTTACGGTGATTGGGGAGTTGGAAAGTCGTCGGTGATTTCATTACTTCAAAGGGAAATTGACATAGGTAATAAAAATGAAACTTTGAATGCTCATGCTATTATGTTCAATGGATGGTTGTTCCAGGGCTATGAGGATGCAAAAACCGCACTCATGGAAACCGTTGTTTTAGAATTAGCCAAGTTACAACCGAGACATAAAAAAATCCAAAAGCTGGCTACGTCTCTGATTAACAGGGTGAACTGGTTAAAAGTAGCTAAAGTTTCCGCCAATGCCGCTATTATGGGAATGACGGGATTACCAATCGGATCGGTTTTGGGGCATCTTGCGCCACTGTTATTGCATAAAGACAAGGAGGGCCATCTGACCGAACCATTTAAAGCTGATGAGAAAGAGAAATTTCTAAAAGAAGCCCCAAAAGAAACTGTTACCAGCCAAATACATGCCTTTCGTCGGGAGTTCAAAGAACTGATCGAGACATCAAAAGTTGACCAGGTAATTATTTTGGTTGATGATCTTGATCGTTGCCTGCCCAAATCAGTTATTGAAATCCTTGAGGCAATTCGCTTGTTTCTGTTTGTTGAGGGTACGACATTCGTAATCTCAGCAGACGAACGCATGATTGAATATGCAGTTAGAGAACATTTTCCTAACCTTCCGGCAAGCTATAATGAATACACTAAAAATTATCTTGAAAAACTGATTCAAATACCAATTCGAATTCCTTTCCTTAATCAATTACAGACTGGAAATTATATAAAGTTTCTAATGCTCCAGCATCATTTGGGTCATGATTTTAGTGAAGTCAGGCGGATTTATGAAGTATTTATTGCTAAGCGGAAAAATCCCTATGAAAACACCATTTTAACTTATGAACTGATTAAAGAAGCTTTAGGCTCAGAAACGATCACGCTTAAAGAAACTCTTTTGGTCGCAGATCAGTTGAGTCCTACATTGTCACAGGGCCTTAAAGGAAATCCAAGAAACGTTAAACGATTTTTGAATACTCTTTTTTTACGTATGAAAGTCGCCCGTATTTACGGCCTTAACGATGTTATTCAATTAAATGTCTTAGCTAAGCTGATGTTACTTGAGCGCTTTCAGACTGACTTTTTTGAAAAGATAGTCGCGGAGATCATGCCATCAGTACAGGGCGCATCCTTAACAATAGACGAAACAGAACATGAGATCACAGTTGATAATAAGGGGGATAAGAAGGGGCAAAAAGCTCCCACATCAACACCTGCTACTTCAGTTGAAAAAAACAGCAATGAGAATTTTAAAACATGGATAATATTGGAGCCATCCTTTTCAGGTTTGGATCTGAGGCCTTATATTTTCATTTCGAAGGAAAAAGCTATTGGTCTACCAGTAGACGAGGGCCTATCACCTCTCTTGACGAAACTATTGGAGCAATTGAATAGCAATTCAGATATTTCATTGAATGCTGTTAGTAAAACTCTTCCTCAAATTTCGTTTGAGGATTCTTTGCAATTATATGAAATACTAGAAACAGAGAGTAGGCAATCCTCTGACCTTAAAAATATTCCAAAATCAGCAAAAGGATTATTAAGGCTAATCGAAGCACATCCGGCCCTGGAGATCAAATTTATTGATTTATTAGGGTCTTATCCTCACACCGCAATTGGTCCATGGGCAATAAGTCAATTAAGCGGGTTGAAGACCCCTACCGCGATTGAAAAATTTTCAAAGTTATTGGAGAGCTGGTCTAAGCAAACAGATAATACTGTTTTGAGCGGATTGGCTTCCGTTAGAATAAATAATAAGACAAAATAATATGGGTACATCATCATCAGGTGGAGGGGCAGGCGGAGGAAATCCGCTACTTCCATCATGGATTCCAGGAATGGCTCCTCCTTCTCCACCACCGCTGGATACTGATGCTCTGGGGCAGCCGGATAACGATGGCCCGGAGCAGCCAGAATTGCCTGCCGATGCTCCCCCTGCTCCACAAAACGCCCCCAATCCTAATAGTCCAATAAATCAACCATTGCCTAATACTAATCGATATAGGCAACCCCGCATTGATTTTAATAAGTTTGTCCGAAGTGGAGGAACCGATAGTCAGGCTTTAAAGAGTGCCTTACGTGGTTACAGCCGACATGCAGCTGGCAATACTCAAAATCTCGCCAAAAGGATGCGCCCTTCTGCCGGTCGCGTCACTGACTTCTTTAATGCTATCAACGGGATTAAAGATTCGGGGCTAACAACTGCCTTAACTGCATTCAGTTTATCTTCTTATATCAATAAACCGCTCTTTGAAACTTTAGCTGCTTTAAGTGATGAAATATTTAAGGAACGCGGTGAATTGTACGAAAACACGCAGGATGATAGTATTACCAAACTGGCTTATGCAAATACTGTAACTCGTATTTGCGATGTAGATGGGATAGATTTAAGCAACCTCACAGATAATCAGGTAGAAGTAATGATGGCTATTTTTATAGAAGAAACGATAGCGCAGCGGGTTATTTGTGACATCGGCAATAAACTGACCGAACTTGAGCATGATATAGATACATTATTAGAAATCGAAAATAATGCTTATCAGATCATCAGTGGACTGGTAAGAACTCAAATTATGCCGGAAATAATCGTGACACAAAGAGGTGATCGAATAGACATTGATCAAAAGATAGAGAATATTTACCGGGTAGCTTTTGACTCCCTGGGAGGAATTAATAATTAACAATCATGGGGAAAATTGCACTGATAGCTCGTGTAGGCTCGGAGGATCCAGGCTTGACATTACCGAATAACACCTACCAAAAGGAGGCTAATGTTTCATTTTTTTATCATGGTAATAAAAATGATGTAAGTCTTCATGCATTCACTCATTCTCTGAAACAGCTAAAGCTGGAACCGTCGGAAATCGCAATGGATTTGCTAGTCGTAGCTTGTACGATGTACGCCGCCGATACCCGCATTAGCCGTTCTCATTTCGGGGAGGATGGATGGACTCGGGTTATCGACCTATTCATTCCGGTTTCAGATGTTACAGTATGGAACGATCAGCGGAATAACCTGCAAAACATTTTCAAATTCCTCACCGGGGACATCTGGACACTGCATTTTCGGTCCCGGAGTAACGATCAGTTAAAACTTTGCCCTAAGGGTATTTACAAAAAATACAAAATGCCGTACGTTACCGATACCGTTTGTTTGTTTTCAGGGGGCATGGATAGTTTCATTGGGGCGATAAATTTATTAGGTCAGGGTATAAGGCCACTGCTGGTCGGACATTCCAAAAGTGGCGATGTTTCACCTTTTCAGGAAAAATGCGGGGATGCTTTGACCGTTGCTTACCCGCAATTGGTTCCAGAACGTATTTACGCCTTTGTCAAAATCCCTAAAAACGATCTTTTTGACAGCGAGGAACATACCGAACGAGGTCGTTCCTTTTTGTTTTTGACACTAGGCAGCATTTGTGCTTCTACACTTAATTCGGCATCTACGCTCATTGTTCCTGAAAACGGAATGATCAGTCTGAATATACCCCTTACCCCGCTGAGAATTGGTTCGCATAGCACCAGAACTACTCATCCCCATTATTTTATGCTTATGCAAAAATTATTTGATGGACTGAATCTCGGTGTACACATTAGAAACCCCTACCAGTTTAAGACAAAAGGTGAAATGCTGCGGGAATGCCTGAACGTTCCCTTAGTGGCGCAAACCGAAACCATGTCTTGCAGCCACCCCTCTGGTCGATACGAAGGAATGGGCAATCGCCATTGTGGTTATTGCGTGCCTTGTATAATCCGCCAAGCTGCCTATTCAGCTGCTGGTATACAAGACCAGTTTCCTTACCGCAAAAATATCAGAACACCTGCAGGCCTGGTTAGCAGCAAAGCTGAAGGTGCGGATATTCTGGCATTCAAATATATGATTGGCAAGTCTGCTCAAAACCCCAATTATATAACAGCTGCAATCCGCAATACCGGACCACTAGGTGAATTTGTTGACGAATATATTGATGTTTATAAACGATCTTTGCGTGAGGTTGATCATTTAGTCAGCCAAGTTAGATTGAGATGATTTCAAATTATGTAGATGCGCATTGTCATTTAGATTTATTCCAAGGGATACAATACGCCGTAAATAAAGAAGATGATTTGCCTATAAAGACGATTACTGTAACCAATGCGCCCTACGCGTATCAGCCGAACCAGAGTCTCTTCGAGGGTACAAAAAATATACGTGTCGGCCTGGGCTTCCACCCGGAATTAGCTGCGCAATACGAAAGTCAATTTGATCAGTTTGTTCAAAATCTATCCGCTGCCCGCTATATAGGGGAGGTGGGATTGGATGGATCAACAAGGTTTAAAAACACCTATCTTGTTCAAAGGTCCATTTTCGAGAAAATCATATTAGCAATCACACGGACCGACGCAAAAATCATTACGGTCCACAGCAGAAATGCGGTATCGGAAACCATCGATCTGCTTTATAAAAACTTAAAAGGTACCAATAACAAAATTATTCTACATTGGTATTCCGGTGATAAAGCTTCTCTATTAAAAGCGGTCAATTATGGTTACTATTTTTCAATTAATCATAAAATGCTAGGGTCTGAAAAAGGGCTTCAAATCATAAGACAAATACCTGAAAATCAATTACTAACCGAAACTGACGCGCCGTTTACATTCGATAAAACCATCAAAAGCAGGTTAGAATCATTAAGACATACAATTAAGGGATTATCCGCAATATGGAATTATGAGGAGGAAGCGGTAAAGTCAAAGATTTATTCGAACTTTAAAAACCTGCTTATTCCGTGATGAGCGTCCCGAGTCTTTTGTTCTCTCTGGCCTGACGGGCCGGGTTAACGCGTAAACGCGACTCGTACCCAGGGTGGAGTTTTCGTAGCACCGCAGACAGATAGCCAGCTCATCTGTCTTACCCCTTCTGGCGCGAGTCTGACGGGCCAGGCCAAAGCGCAAACGCGACTCGTGCCCCACGTTGCTTTTAAAGATCACTTTTAATCTATAATCTCTAGCTTTTAAAGGGTTTTATATTTAATTTACATACATTTCAAAATAAACAACTTTGATATGAAAAAAATCATTTTAGTTACCTCTCTTGTTTTTTTAACAATGAAGGTTTTTTCACAATCCGTAACTTTGAATGACCTTCAACATCTACTTTCTGCAGCGGATCAAGATAAATTTCTTAGTGGTAAATTGTTTAAAATACTTCAAAAACAAAGTACAAAACCTTCAAAGCCTCCCTTAGTTTATTATATAAAAAATGACCATAACGCAAATTCTGAAATGATCACTACAGGGCTGGGGTTTACTAATAAAAATGGCATATTCGTACCCGACATATGTTATTCAACTAAAGATACTTCCTATATCAACACATTTATAAAGCAAATTTACCACTCAAACTTTCAACTCACTAATAAAAAAATTGA
>JAQBOS010000328.1 GCA_028287925.1 Mucilaginibacter sp.
ACCTTCAACTGTGTTGGCATTAAAAATTTCAAGAGTGTTTGGTAAAGCGCTTGAAGAGGTGTTTATGCTGGAAGACGGAGATTGAGGGGGAGAGAATCAAGAAGTCAGGAGTCAAGAATCAAGAAAGAAAATAAATGGAAACCAAAACAACCTTTACACCTCAGCTGGTTATTCCAAACGGGGTAACTGACATCAGCTTTTATACCAAAGCTTTTAATGCCGTTGAATTATGGTGTCTTAATAATGATGATGGGTCTGTACATGTAGCCGGCCTTACAATTGACGGGGCACTGTTTCATCTGCATGAACAAACACAGCATTCCAATGCCTTTAGTCCTGATAAGCATAACGGCACAACGGTAACCGTTGGCTTGATGGTAGATGATGTGCATGCTGTGGTGGCACAGGCCGCTGCGGCTGGCGCCCGGATCACTTCGCCGGTGCAGGATTATGATTACGGTTACCGGCAGGGCAATGTTGTTGACCCTTTTGGCCATCACTGGATGATTGAAAAGATAATTAACCCGGATATATTAACAAAGCAAAACTATGGCAAATAACCCTGCAGATGATTTTGAAACCGCTATAAGGCCAACTTTATCGGTTAGTAATGGGGTGGCGGCAGTTGAGTTTTACAAAAAGGCTTTTAACGCTGCAGAACTGATGCGGGTTGAAGCTCCTGACGGTGCAATTGTGGCGGAACTATCCATTAACGGTGCCCGCTTTTTTGTTGCCGATGGATCATCAGATGATCCGATTACCAACGAATCCGGCAATGTTCCTATCCGGATGGGGCTGATCGTAGCCAATCCCGATGCTTTTACAGCAAGCGCCATTGCCGCCGGCGCTACCGAAGTTTATCCCGTTGCCGACCAGCATTATGGCTATCGCCTGGGCCACATTATTGACCCTTACGGGCATCATTGGGAAATTTGCAGGCCTTTGTAAAAGATTCAAGAATCAAGAAGTCAGGAATCAAGATAAAACTTATTTTAACTATGTGTCTCTTAATTCCCAATCCCATCCTGAATCTTAGCTCTATTTTATTCCAACACCTCTTGAATCTTGACTTCTTGAATCTTGACTCTATTTCCTCTCTTAATTCAATTCCCCTATCTTTGCCCCATGCGTTTTGATATCATTTCTGTTTTGCCCAACCTGCTCGAGAGCCCTTTTGCACATTCAATATTGCAGCGTGCGCAAAAAAAGGGGATAGCAGAAATTGTTGTGCATAACCTGCGCGACTACTCTACCAGCAAGCAAAAAAGCGTTGATGATTATCCTTACGGCGGCGGCAGTGGTATGGTGATGACCATACCGCCATTTGCAGCTTGTATTGAAAAGCTAAAGGCCGAACGCGATTATGATGAGGTGATCTTTATGTCGCCCGATGGCGAGACGCTGAACCAGGCAATAGCCAACCAGCTCTCCATCAAAAAAAATATTATTATACTTTGCGGGCATTATAAAGGCATTGACCAGCGGATCCGCGATATTTTTGTTACCCGTGAAATTTCCATAGGCGACTATGTTTTATCAGGCGGTGAGCTGCCGGCAGCTGTTTTGGTTGATGCGGTGGTTAGGCTGATTCCTGGTGTTTTATCTGATGAAACATCCGCCCTTTCTGATTCTTTCCAGGATGGGCTGCTTGATGCCCCGGTTTATACCCGCCCGGCTGATTGGAAAGGCCACCAGGTGCCTGAGATCCTTTTAAGCGGCAATACCCCCGAAATTGAAAAATGGCGCTTTGAGCAGGCCGTAGAGCGCACCAGAGTGAGAAGGCCGGATCTGTTGGATGAATAATTAACGCCCTCTTCCGTCATGCCGAATTTATTTCGGCAACCCATACGCTAAGTCTGCACCATGCAACTTATTCAGACAGGTCGCATACCTTGCCAACGGCTTGTCCTGTGGGGTGCCGAAATAAATTCGGCATGACGGTATTTTTAAAATCCCTAAATTAGATTGCAACCAAAACGCCATGTCTGCATTATAGCGTTGCAACCATGAACCCTGAACAGGAAAAAGAGCTGATCCAGCAATGCCGAACTAACCCTGCTGCTTTCGGGCAGGTGTTTGATCTTTGGTATAAACCGGTTTTCGGGTATGTTATGCGTCGTACGGCAGAATATGACCTGTCGAAAGATATCGCTGCTGAAACTTTTCTTAAAGCGTTTCTAAAAATAAACACATTTCAATACAGGGGCATCAGCCTTTCGGCCTGGCTTTTTCGGATTGCTACTAACGAGCTAAACCAATATTACCGCAGCAGCAGGTATAGGCCGCAATCGTTACAGCAGTTGCTGGAAAACCCCCAAATGGAAAAATTGCTGCACCAGCAGGATGATGATGAACGCGAGGTGATAGAAAAAGAACTGCAGGCTTTTAACGATTATAATTTGATCCGCACAAACCTGCTTAAGCTGGACGTTAAATACCAGGAAGTAATAGCCCTGCGCTATTTTGAGCAAAAAACAAACGGCGAAATAAGCGCCATCCTGGATAAAAATGAAGGAACTGTAAAATCGCTGCTCTCACGTGGACTGGAAAAATTAAGGAATATGCTTTAACACTGCAACCAAAATACGGCTTTGCATTATAAGGGTAATTAACATGGAAGATAAAGACGAATTTTTAAAGAAAATGGAAAACTTACAGTTACCGGAAATTGATCCGCGCGATCATCCCAAAATGGTGAAAATGGCCATTATGAATGCGGAGCGCTCGGCGGCGTTTGGGGTATGGCTTATTATTTTGCCCTGTTATTTTTTATTATGTGTGCTTATGTATTATGGTTTTCACATACGGGCCGGGTGGTTTGGCTCCATGTTCGCGCTTATAATAGGGCTTGATAAAACCCGGGGTATGGGCTTTTTGGCGCCGGTATTGTTTTTTCTCCTGCCCTTAATCTGTATCATCATTAACATACTGGGCATAACCCATGTTAGCTCTCAAAAGATAGATCCCGTACGAAGCAAGGTGCGCGAGTTCAACATCACCCTGAGAATTAAACTTTGGAACATCGCGCTTATATTAATAAGCCTGGCTATACTATTTGCTTTTATAAGTTTTGTAATGACTGAATCAATATCCATCAAAAATTAATGCTATGAAATTAAACTGGTTTACACGTAAAGGAATTATTTATTGGCCGGCATCGGTAATTGGCTGGGTAATATTGGTTATAGCTGCCGCATACGCCATTTATACATTTATCGACATCGATAGCCGCTCACACTCCGTAAGCGATACGCTTATAAATTTTGTGTTCAATTTATTGCTGATTGGGGTAGTATACTCGGTTATAGCTTATTTTACGGAGGCGAGGAAGGAAGTTGATTAAGTTAGATTAGGTTGATTGAGTTTTTGTAATCCATCCTTGCTTTTTCTTTCGGACTTCCGGACTTTACTGACTTTCGGGCTTTACCCAATCCAACCCTGATTTTGTTAACAAAATACAAAATGTGGAAATTTTTAATATCCTCTTTTATATTCAAAAAAAAATCCCTATAATTGCAATCCGATTTTTACGGGCTAAAAATCGCTTTAAGAGCTAAAAATCATGGATTTAGTAAAATTTGTTGAAGAACAATCAGTAGTAGTAAGACAACTTCCAACCTTTAAGGCTGGTGATACAGTAAGTGTACATTATAAAATCAGAGAAGGAAATAAAGAACGGATCCAGGTTTACCAGGGCGTTGTTATTCAGCGCAACAGTACCGGCAATACCGAAACCTTTACCGTTCGTAAAGTATCAAACGGCATTGGTGTTGAGCGTATCTTCCCTATCAACTCACCAAACATTGATAAAATAGAGGTAAACAGCCACGGTAAAGTACGTCGTGCTAAACTTTATTACTTACGTGCGCTTACAGGTAAAGCAGCCCGTATCAAATCAAAAAGAGTTTAAGCCCCTTGCCCTTTAAAGAGGGAATGGATTGATATATTAAAAAGCCTTTCTGGATTTTCCGGAAGGGCTTTTTTGTTGCTTTATTTTTTCTGTAACTCAAATAGCAATGCTGTACCCCACTTTTACCTTATCCATTACTACATGGGTATAAAAGTGCTTTACATTTGGGTTATCCATCAGCCATTTTTTTGTGAATTCCTCATATTGCTGCATAGATAGCGTATTTACAATCAGTATAAAATCGTAGGAGCCAGTAACATAATAGCATTGCATTACTTCGCTTAACTGCTGCATTGCCAATTTAAATTTTTCGATCATCTGCGAGCTGCCCCGCTCCAGGATCACATCAACAATGCAAGTTACTTCAATTCCGCCAGCCTTTGGAGAAACGATGGAAACGTCCGCTTCAATAATTTTTTCCTCTCTTAATCTTTTCAGGCGCCGTTGCACGGCAGACGGGCTGAGGCCAACTATATCGGCCAGCTCCTCGGCAGTAAGCCTGTTGTTCTGTTGCACCAGGCGAAGGATATATTTATCGAACTGATCTGTTTTCATGCAGATTTAACGCGTTTATAGGATCAAAAACACCTTTAAAACCCAATAAGCGGGTGTATTTGCGGGATTTCTACACGATAGTACAGGTAATTTTGGACATAAAAAAATCAATCTAAAAACATAAATGAAATCAGTTTTTTCAGCAGAAGCGCCTAAAGCAATAGGCCCTTACTCGCAGGCCATTCAAACCGGTAACTTATTATATTGCTCGGGCCAAACACCGGTTGACCCGATTACAATGAAGATCGAGTCAGAGGAAATAGAAGGCCAAACACAAAGAGCGCTTAAAAACCTTGAACAGGTTTTAATTGCCGCAGGTTTATCACTCTCAAATCTGGTAAAGGTAAATGTGTTTATTACCGACATGGACCATTTTCCGAAAATGAATGCTGTTTATGCCGAAATGCTGGGAGATCATCGCCCGGCACGATCTACCATAGCAGTAAAAGGGCTGCCCTACAACGCCCTGGTAGAGATTGAATGTATTGCGGAATTTAAAGTTGATTAACCATTTAGACCATTTTTATGAAAACAGGTAAAGAAAATTTATCCGGGGCAAGCCAGCCTTTTACGGAAGAAGAAATTATTTCGTTCAGGCAAGAAACCGAAGGCTGTTCAAATGTCACCCACCTCAATAATGCCGGGGCCGGCCTGATGCCTGACCCGGTAACACGATCAATAGTTGACCACATTAAACTCGAGGCTGCCATTGGCGGTTATGAGGCTTCTGCCCTGAAAGCCGAATCGATAAACGGGTTTTATACCCAGGCAGCAAAACTGATCAACTGCAAGCCGGCTAACATTGCTTTTACTGCCAGCGCTACTGACTCGTATACGCGTGCGCTGTCGTCCATCCCGTTTAACAAAGGGGACGTGATCCTTACCTCTAACGATGATTTTATATCAAACCAGATCCAGTTCCTTTCCTGCCAAAAAAGGTTTGGAGTTAAGATAGAACGGGTTAAAAACGCACCGGAAGGAGGGATTGATCTTAATGACCTCGACCATAAGCTTAAAACACTTAAGCCGCGTTTGCTCTCGGTTACGCATATCCCAACCAACTCAGGCCTGGTTCAGCCTGTTAAGCAGATTGGGGAAATCGCGTCAAATTACGGCACCCTTTACCTGCTTGATGCCTGCCAGTCGATCGGGCAAATGAAGCTTAACCTTGAAGAGCTAAAATGCGATTTTTTAAGTGTAACCAGCAGGAAGTTTTTGAGAGGGCCGCGGGGATCCGGCTTCTTATATGTGTCAGACAAGGTGCTGGCTGATGGGCTGGAGCCATTGTTTATTGACATGCGTGGCGCCCAATGGGTAGAGAAAGATATTTATAAGCAAGCGGACGATGCCACACGGTTTGAAGACTGGGAGTTTGCTTACGCACTTGTAATAGGGAACCGTTGCGCTATTGAATATTGCCTGAATGTAGGTGAGGACAGGATTTGGCAGCGCATTAAAACATTATCAGCTTATATGCGTCAAAAATTAGCCCTGATTGATAAAGTAAGGGTGTTAGATCGCGGACCGGAATTAGGCGGACTGGTTACATTTAATGTGGCCGGATCAGACCCGGTTTATTTAACCGGGGAGCTGCTTAAAAGAAAGATAAACGTGGTACCCAGCTACAGGAACTTCGCCGTTATTGATTTTGACGAGAAGAATGTAACATGGGCTATCCGCGCTTCCCCGCATTATTACAACACAATTGATGAAATAGATCAGTTTATTGAAGCTGTAAAAGAAATAGCTATAACGTAGTAAATTTGATTTACTGGTATGTAACTTAGAAGGGAAGTTAAAAATACCCGGGCCTTTCCTGATTTTCAGGAAAGGCTATTTTGTGTTGCGTTTGACCTATATTTATAAAACATATAGGAATGTTTTTGGTTAACTGATTACAGCAAATAGTATGATAGCACAAAGACCAGGTCAATTGCAAAAAAAGGAATCGCCGGCTGCATCTAATCAGCTTGCAGGGCAGCTTTTTGATAATTTACCAATTGCAATTTATACGTGCGATAAACAAGGCTTTATTACTTCATTTAACCAGGCTGCTGTAAAGCTATGGGGCCGTACACCCGAAATTGGCAAAGACCTTTGGTGCGGATCATGGAAAATATTTCAGCTTAACGGCGAACCCCTGAACCTGGATAGCTGCCCTATGGCGCGCACTTTAAAGGCCGGTGTTGCCATTGAAGGTGAAGAGATAATTATACAACGGCCCGACGGGACAAAGCTTAACGTGCTGCCATACCCCGTACCAACCTTTAATGATGCAGGTGAACTGATTGGCGCAGTAAATACCCTGATTGATGTAACCGAGCAAAGAAACAGCGAGGGCAAACAAGCCATGCTTGCCGCCATCATCGAATCGTCAGAAGATGCGATAGTAAGTAAAACGCTTAACGGAACCATAACTAGCTGGAATAACTCGGCAGAGCGGGTATTTGGCTATACTGAGCAGGAGGTTATAGGAAACCATGTTACCCTGATAATCCCCAAAAGCCGCAGACTTGAGGAAGACCTGATAATTGAAAAAATAAGGAACGGGCAAAAGGTTGAACACTTTGAAACTTACCGGTTAACCAAGGCGGGTACAGAGATTCCTGTTTCATTAACCATATCACCTATCCTGAACGCAAAAGGGCAGGTTATTGGCGCCTCAAAAATTGCACGTGATATAACCAGGCAAAAAAATATCGAAGAAAACCTGCAGCGCTATGCAAACAACCTTGAAACACTGAATATTGTTGGCAAAATGATTTCGGAGCGATTGGCTGTGCAGGAGATCTTACAGCAGGTTACTGATATTACCACACAGGTTAGCGGCGCTGCTTTCGGGGCTTTCTTTTATAATAAGTTTGATGAACACGGTGAATCGTACATGCTGTATACCTTATCGGGAGCGCCCAGGGAAGCTTTTGAAAAATTTGGGATGCCCCGCAATACCGCTGTTTTTAGCCCTACTTTTAATGGCGAGGGTACAGTAAGGGTTGATGATATAACAAAGGATCCGCGTTACGGCAAAAACAGCCCGCATTTTGGGATGCCCAAAGGGCATTTACCGGTGGTAAGCTACCTGGCTGTGCCCGTAATTTCAAAATCGGGCACGGTAATAGGTGGGTTATTTTATGGCCATCCAGAAGCGGGAAAGTTTACCAGTCATCATGAGGTTATTATTGAAAGCGTGGCAACCCAGGCAGCTATTGCTTTAGAAAACGCAAAGCTATATGAAGAGATTAAAAAGCTGAACGATAAAAAGGATGAGTTTATAGGCTTGGCCAGCCATGAGTTAAAAACCCCGGTAACCAGCCTGAGTGGCTATTTGCAAATCATAAACAGACGCCTGCCTGCTGACGATGTAAATAAAGGATTTATTGAAAAAGCCCTGGCGCAGATAAATAAACTGTCGGACCTGATTTCAGACCTGCTGGATGTATCAAAAATTGAAACCGGGCAGCTCCCGTTTTCTTTCAGCACGTTCGATCTGTTGCAACTGTTGCACGAAGCTATCGAGATAATGCAGTATTCAACCAAAACGCACCGACTGGTATTAACTTCAGATCTTGATAAAATAATGGTTACCGCGGATAAGCAAAGAATTGAGCAGGTGATCATCAATCTGCTGTCAAACGCTGTCAAATACTCACCGGGGGCCGACCTGGTTAATATTTCAGTAGCTATGGTTAATAATAAAGCGCTTGTTTCTGTGAAGGATTTTGGCCTGGGGATAAGCAAGGAACAGCAGGAACGCATTTTTACAAGATTTTACCGGGTTGAAGATCTGGCTGCCAACATATCAGGCCTGGGGATAGGCTTATTCATCAGCAAAGAGATCATCAACAGGCATAAAGGAAAGCTGTGGATAGAGAGCGGACTGGGCAATGGTTCCACTTTCCTTTTCGAGATCCCGGTGGAACAAGATTTAACTTAAATTTCAGTGCCTATTTAAACTTCTTCTGGATCCCTAAATATTCATCATTCACTATCCCCTCGCCATCAAAATCAATCCGGCCATTAAAGGTAGCATGGTCATTGCTGATCTTTACCTGCAGTTTTAACACACTTTTGTCGGGTTTTAACTGTGTCATCGTAAGGGAATCACCTTTTATGTTCCATGTTCCCGATGCCCGCCTTACCAGGCTGTCCTTCGGATTCCTGTATTCCGAATAATAAGCGCCATCCTCCGTAAAATGCGTGCGGATTGGTTTAATGCCAAGCCTGGCTTCCCAGTTGGTACTGTCGGCCTCCATGGTTGCAGCAGGTTTGTTTTTATTATGGATGATGATCTTTACGTACACATTACACCACTCGCCAATAAGCCGGCTGGTTAAGCTGTTCTGAACAGGCATCCGGATCTTTGATACCGAAGTAAAGGCAATAAAACAAATTACCAACCCGGTAATGAGGTACAATATATTTTTCATGCCTGAATATTTAAGTGCAACCTAAATATCGTAAAACTTTTAAACTATTAAGCGCTAATAGTTTAAAAGATAAACATTGACGCTTAATAGTGAATTTATGTCCAGCTGGTCCCTTGCGGATTTAATGTAATTCATAAAATTCAAGCACATGTTACTCCATACTAATAAAGTAAATTACCTCAGCCCCTTCCCTTCCAAATATTTTATTAAAGCAAGCGGGTTATCTGTTTGCAAGCCCTTTAGGCCCATGGCAATTGCCTTATCCCAAACCAGCGGCCCTTCCTGTGGACTTTGAGCATCGGGCCAAACGGGTAAATTAACTGAGGCAGCAAACGCAAGCATGTTGCTGTTATAAGTGCTATAGTTTCCGTCAAGCACATCCGGGTGGGATGCATCAATAAACCTTTTCATGGCCACAGTATCTTTTACACTATCGGGCATACTCAGCATCAGGGGCATGGTGGGGTAGGTTTTGCGCCAATCGGTAATTTGCGAAGCCTTGTTGATGTAAACCAACACCTGTTTTTCCATATGGAATTGTTTTAACAGGTTCAGGGTTGCTGTTGCATCAGCGTCTTTAAAATCTATATAGATATAAATTTTATCCTTGCATAGCTCCAGGATCTGTTCAAAAGTGGGGATCCGGTAAGTAGCGGTATCCGGCTTGCTTTTAACCCTTATTTTAAGCTCCTTAACCTGCTGCAGGGTAAGGCCGCTGATCAACCCTTTGTTATCTGTCATCCGGTTTATGCTGGCATCATGCAGGCTGATAAGCTTTCCATCAATAGTAGTGCGCAGGTCTATTTCAATATAGTCGGCACCATCTTTAATGGTTGCGGCATAACCTTCCAGCGTGTTTTCAGGATAAACGGTATGATCACCCCGGTGGGCAACAACAATATACTTGTGCCTTGCCTTTGGAACAGGGTTAGGCTGACAATCAGCTTTAGTTACAAGGAATAACAGTGCGGAAACCAGAGGTATTAATTTCATGATGTATTTTAGTGTGATGATGTATTTATTTATCGATAACAGTATTTACAGGATCGCCAACTTCATGCCCGGCGGCGGCTTTAAAATCAAAGCCAAGCAATTGGGCAATTGTTTGGGCCAGCTGTTTATGATACGTTGTAGTTTGGCTTTTTATTACCCCTGTTGGCGGTGTATCAGGACCAATTACTGCAAACCAGGTTTGTTCGGAATGAGGGGTATCCGTTCCGTGATCACGCCAGTTCTCTAAGGGCACATCCCCCCGGCCGTGGTCGCAGGTAATTATCAGCGTGGTTTTATCTTTATATTGCGGATCCGTTTGCAGGTATTGCCATAGCTCACCTAAAAACCCATCTTCTTTATTTGCCGACTGTAGGTAAAACTTATAGTTCCCATCGTGAGCCAGGTCATCTGTTTCATCAAAACCCATGTACAGCACACGCGGCTTATATTGTTTTATGTATTCCTTGCTAAATTCATAAGTTAAAAAATCAAGCCGTTCATCCGGCCCAAGCATTTCAGGCACTTTATGCTGAATTTCGTTCAAATATTTTAATCGTTCATCTGCTTTAGCATCATCAAAATTGGTATACCCCGAGTTTACCGGTAACCCCGAACGTTTTACATTCAATATTGCCGGGAAGATCTGCCATGAGGTAAATACGGCTACCTTGTTTTCAAAACCTTTTTGCTTATTTAAATATTCCAATATGTTAATGTTTGGATTCGGCACCGGATCATTCGTATTCATCCTTACATCCGGAAAACCTGTAAAGATCTCGTTGTATCCGGGATAAGAGAAATGATATGAATTGGCTACCTCATCCTTGTTCCCCAGGTCCCTGTCGCCATACAGCTGTCCTTTTTCTGCTATTACATTCCAAAAAAAAGGGCAGCAATAACTTACGGCGCTCCTGCGCTGTCGGCGCCCAGAACTTTTTAGTTATCCCTTCTTTATCGCTGTTAAACTTTGAGTTAATGAGGGCTGAGTCAGCTCCCCTGTAAAGCTCCTGCCAGCGGAAGCCATCAAGCGTAACAATTATTATATTTTGAGTTTTGGTGTTTTGCGCTTTTAGCTGCAAAAACATGCCAAGGGCAATTATGAACAAGGCTAATTTTTTCATAGTTGTTTATTAAAAGTTGTAAAACAAAGAAGCCACCCGGTTTTGGCGGATGGCTTCCTGTAATAGATGCAATTATTTAAGGATCCACATCACTGCGTTAATATCATCATTACCGCCATACTGGCTTGCAAGCGCAGCATTATAATTGACAGCATTTGCCGTACGTTCTGACGATGGGTACTGAAAGCGTAAAGCTATCCGCTGACCGTTATCAGTACCAGGGCCGGTAGTAAAGGTTGGCACCTTGGTTCTGCGATAGGTATAGTATGATTCTAAACCTGAATGGCGGAACAGTGCCAAATATTTCTGCTGTAATATTTCAGTTATTCCGGCATCGCCGGGTACATATTTTACAGTAGGCTGGGCATAATAGCTGGTCCAGTCAGTAGTAATAGTAAACTTATCATAGTTAGCATCGTCCTTAACACCGGTTGTTGAGCCCGGGCGATAAAAATAAGCCGTAAATGTACCTGTAGCTGGTACGCTGTAATACGCCATTGAAGCCTGGATCCCGTTAATATAATGGGTTTCGGCATTACCTGGCGCCCAGCCACGATTGATGCCTTCTGCTATATTAAACTCTTGCTCAGGATAACCAACCTGGATGCTTGGCTCACCTGTGTAGGTTGAATAATAATGTTTCCTGTTGATGAAGGAATACTTTTGCAAACCGGCATTGTTATACATTGTGCCCAAATCCAAACCCGGATCAGCTCCTATAAAAGAAGAGAAAGCGGTTGGGCTTTGGTGCAGGGTATCTACATTATAACGTGCAGGCTCGGCCGTAACATAAACTCTTGGATCTTTTAATGAGGTAAGCAGGCCAATATAAGTAGCAGACGTGTTTTGCCTTGAACCATTTTGCCCGAAGTTATCAGGAGTTTGAGTATAATAGTTTGTTGGAGAAACATACACATACTGCAGGTTATCGGCAGAGCCTGTCAGTAACGGGTATTTTGTTGCGTCACCAATTATAGCGGCAAATTGAGTGGGGATATTCATATCCGCATCAGATATTGCCTTTTTGCTTAACTGGATAAGCAACCTTAAACGGAATGCGTTAACAATTTTTTGCCATTGGGCTAAGCTGTTGTTAAAAAAGATATCGCCGCTTAAAGTTCCACCCAGGCCCGAGCCGCCTGCAGATGGGGTTGCTATCAATTGAGCAAGATCGGCATTCGCGCTTTCAAGCCAGGCTAATGATTGTACCATTACAGCTTTTTGCGTATCGTATTTTGGGGTAAGGTTTG
>JAQBOS010000351.1 GCA_028287925.1 Mucilaginibacter sp.
CTTGAGCAAAGCTATTTTTACGAGCATTCAAAATATTCAAAGGACTTAACCGAGATCGGCTTTATCCAGGATAAACTGGTAACTGACGGAAAAGACGCCCGGGCAAATTACCGCATAGAAATAACCAGCGCAACCAATACAGGCTTCACGGCAAAAGCTACAGCGGTGGTTGATTTTAACGGCAATGGCACCTTTAACGTCTGGGAAATTGACCAGGACAAAACCTTACGCGAAGTAACCCCGGATTAAGTGCTGCTGCTGAAACTTTTTATTGAGGCCGTTTTATTGATGATTTTTGTCCAGGACATTAAAGAAAGATCAGTTTACTGGTTCCTGTTCCCGGTATTGATGCTGCTGTTTTTAGGACTGCAGTTATCGCAGGGGCACGCATTTGCGGAGATAAGGCAATCGGTAACTATCAATACAGGGTTTCTGGTGTTTCAATTTTTAATTGTATCTGCATATTTTTCAGTGAAGAATAAAAAATGGACAAATATAACAACGGGGCTGTTGGGCTGGGGGGATGTATTGTTCCTGCTAACACTTTGCTTTTACCTGTCGGTGCTGAATTTTTTATTTTTTTACATAGCCAGTTTAATATTGGTGCTGATTATATGGCTGGTTTGGCAATTTTTAGCAAAAGAAGCAAACAAACAGGTGCCGCTGGCTGGTCTGCAGGCATTAATGTTCGCAGTTTTTTCGGGTGCCTGCTGGTGGATCTTGCCATTAAATTTAACTGATGATGATTGGCTGCTGAAAGTGATTTACAAATGAGTGTGATGGAGGAAATAACGCTTTTAACAGAAAATATCCATTGGTTGACTAAAGACCAGGCATGGCATTATAAAGTATTGCCAA
This sequence comes from Mucilaginibacter sp., assembly GCA_028287925.1. Classification (GTDB taxonomy): domain Bacteria; phylum Bacteroidota; class Bacteroidia; order Sphingobacteriales; family Sphingobacteriaceae; genus Mucilaginibacter. Next base: position 859 of record JAQBOS010000351.1, read on the forward strand.
AGCACAAGGCCAGTGATCATTACCTGCTTTATTGTGAGGAATCGGTTGATAAAGATATATTAGCTGCTGAGCTGGAAATGCTGCTTAACCAGGATGTACGGCTTGAACCACTGCCTGCAACGCAGGTGGCCAGGCTGCTCTCCAAATACTACATAAAAGATAACGCTGCCCAGGGATCATCGCAGCTCCAAATAAATAATGCCGATGACTTTTTGGTAAATTTGATCAGGGAGGCAAAAGGGCTTAAAAGCAGCGATATCCATATTGAAAGCTATGAGAATAAATGCCGGGTAAGGATCAGGATTGACGGGATGATGGTTGAGCGGTATCTATTAAAGCGGGACGAATACCCGGCGCTGATCAACAAAATAAAAATATACGCCAATCTTGATATTGCTGAAAAAAGATTACCGCAGGACGGACGTATCAATTTTAAACAGCAGGATCAACAATTTGATATCCGGGTATCGGTGCTGCCAACGCTTTTTGGCGAAAAGGTTGTTTTAAGGCTGCTCAACAGCGATGCTACAGACATAGACCTGAACAGCCTCGGTTTTTCAAGTTTCGACCTGGACAATTATTTGCAGGGGGTAAAAAAACCAAACGGTATCTTACTGATAAGCGGGCCAACCGGAAGCGGTAAAACCACCACCCTGTACGCTACGCTCAAGCTGTTAAATAAGGAAACCCGGAATATATTAACCATTGAAGACCCGGTTGAATATACGCTCGAAGGCATTAACCAGGTTCAGTTAAAAGAATCTATAGGGTTAAATTTTGCAGCCGCGTTAAGAACATTCTTAAGGCAGGATCCCGATGTAATAATGGTTGGGGAAATAAGGGATACGGAAACTGCTAACATGGCTATACGGGCAGCGCTAACCGGGCACCTGGTATTGTCTACCATTCACACAAATTCTGCCTGGGGTACGGTGTCGCGGTTATCAGACATGGGTGTTCCGCCGTTTTTGGTTGCCAATACGCTAAATACAACTGCAGCACAACGGCTGATCCGTTTATTGTGCCCGCATTGCAAAAAGAAAGAAAAATTCAGCAGCGATCTATATCCCAGGCAATTTAAGCCCTATAAGATTGTAACTGAACACTATAAAGCTCATGGTTGTGAACAATGATATTACAACGGTTATAAATGCCGTAAGGCAGTTTATGAAGTAATACCAATTGACCAGGAACTTGCCTTGCAAATAAAGAATGGAAATATGTATATTCAAAGCCTCTTACAGGAAAGAGGAATCCAAACACTGGCCGAAAATGCATTTAATATATTTTTTGAAGGGGGTACATCAATAGATGAAATTTATCCTTTATTGTTTAACTATTGAACCCCAACTGAATGCATAAAAAATTTACTTTGCTGGTGTTTATTCTACTGTTTCTTATCTGCCCGTTTAAAATTATGGCGCAGCAGAATAGCCGGATTCAGGCTATCCAAAAAAAGCTGGACAGCCTTTCGAGAAGTGTTCCGGGCCTGAATCAAAAGGTGCAGCTTTTTCTTAATGGCTCCTTGCAACAATACCTGATGGGGATCTCAAGCGCAAACGGCTTAAGCATTAGTGTTGATCCCAAACTGAGTTTTCCGGTTAATGATAATTTTACGGATGTAACCGCAACCAATATTTTGGTTTTCCTGGCGCAGAAATATAGCCTGGATATTATGATAACGGGCACTATCATTTACATTACGCCATACATTGACCCTGCTCAATTTGCCAAACCGCCCGTAAAAGAAATAATTGCAAGCTACAACCGGGCAGAAAACACCTTGTCCCTAACACTTGATAATGACAGCCTAACCAGTGTTGCCCGCAAAATAACACAGATATCAGGTAAAAATGTAGTGGTGCCCAATTCGCTTCAAAGTAAAAGAGTAAGCGCTTTTATTGCTGCAGCACCTTTTGAAACCGCTATGGATAAGCTTGCGTTTTCAAACGAGATAAAGATGGTGAAAACCAGCGATAATTTTTACCTTTTTCAACCGCTTGGAGAAAACGAAGAATTATATATTAATGGGGACAAGAACACATCTGTGAGGCGAACCTTTAAACCTGCAAATTCAAATACAGGAAGTAATGGCTCAACCGGCGTTCTTAGCAAAATGGTAAAAGGACAGAAACTAATTTCTGCCGATGCTGTTAATTCGCCCATTATAAACCTTGTAAAACAGGCATCCCAGGAACTGGGCATTAATTATTCTATCTATTCTGACATCAAGGGAACAATAGATATTCATGTAAACGATGTTTCTTATGATCAGTTTTTAAACCTTTTGTTTAAAGGCACCGATTATACCTTCCAGTCAGAAGATGGTATATACCTGATAGGAGACCGTAAAATCGAGGGATTAAGAACATTTAGATCTATCCATTTACAAAACAGAGCCATTGACACCGTTGTTGCCATGATCCCTGCAGAATGGAAAAGAGGTATTGAAATAAAAGAGTTCAGGGAGCAAAACACCTTATTATTATCCGGCTCAAGTGCCCAGATCCGTGAAGTTGAAAACTTTGTTAAGCAGCTTGATGTGCTGGTGCCGATGGTGTTAATAGAGGTGACGATGATTGACTTTCGTAAATCCAGGAGCATCGCCACCGGGATATCGGCAGGTGTGGCAGATAGCATAAAAACAGGAGGGACAGTGCTGCCGGGAGTTGATTTTACGTTCAGCGCCAATTCAGTCAATAGTTTTTTAACCAGTATAAGTAAGTTTACGTCCGTTAACCTGGGCCACGTAGTTCCAAACTTCTATGTAAGGTTGCAGGCGCTGGAAACTAATAATAACGTTGATATCCGGTCGGTTCCAAAGCTGACCACCATGAACGGGCATACCGCTACATTGAGTATAGGAAGTAAGGTGTACTATAAAAATACGACGCAGAATTTATATAACTCTGCTGCAAACAATACATCCGTATTTACAAATATTTATACGCCTGTCGAGGCGAACTTATCGGTAGATATCAAGCCCCTTGTTTCCGGCGATGACCAGGTAACCCTTGGTATAAAAGTGAATATTTCAGATTTTACCTCTATTCCCACAGATGGATCGCCTCCGCCCCAGTCGATCAGCAAATTTGAAACCAGCTTACGGGTGCATAGCGAAGACACCATTTTACTTGGCGGCATTGAAAGAACAGAAAATGACAGCGGCGGCTCTGGATTTCCGATATTATCCAGGATCCCTATCTTAAAATGGATCTTCGGCAGCAGGACCAAATCATCTTCCAAAGTAGTGACTGTTCTGTTTATCAAATCAACAATTATGCGTTGACCTATGAATATGCTGCAGCAATATTATTGTATTAACGAAGCAATGGGCATCAGTATGGCCATTGGAAAAGATGGGAATTATATTGTTAATGTGTGTGCTGTAAGTATCCAAAATAATCAGCTTTCTTTCCAAAAGAAATTATTGGGTATTACTGCCATTAGCGAGCTAAAAGAGCTTTTACCGGTTAAATCATACGTTTCGCTTAACCTGTATGGGAAGGGCATCCTGCAAAAGCAACTAGAAAAAGCAGCGGAAATTAATCAGCATAACTTCAGCCAGATACTTCCCAACGCTAATATTGAAGACTTTTATGTGCAGAATTTTATTTCGGGTAACCTGTCCTTTGTTTCGGTAATTCGTAAAGCCGAGGCGGATAAATGGATCAGCCAGTTAAAGGAATTGGGATTTATGCCGCTGATGCTTGGTCTTGGGCCTTTTCCTGTTCAAAATATTATCACTCAACTAAATGTTTACGGCAACGATGTAATATTTGACGGGCATATTATCCATAGGAATGAGCAGTCTGAATGGATCTCCGTTAAGTATCATGAAAATATAACATCTGAATTCCCCTTAAAGATCGAATCGGAAAGTATTAGTGAAAAGCTGTTGATTGCCTACGCATCCGCATTCCAATTAGTTCTTTCAACAAAGGTTGATGGTGTGCAGGCAGAAGTCTCCGCTTTAAATGAGGAACTAAAAAAGGTACTGGAAGAAAAAAAGCTTAAAGTTTATGGCTTTCTTACGCTTGCCGTTTTTTTTATCTTATTGCTGGTTAATTTCTTTTTGTTTTCAGGGCTAAATTCATCGAATGCTAAACTAACTGAACAGGTAAGTCGTACGGCCCAAAGCTCAAGCGGCATACAGCAAATTAACGACCAGGTACAGCAAAAAGATTCATTATTGAAAACACTGGGATGGGAGGGGAATATTAACAAAGCCTCACTCATTGATCAGATTGCATCCCTGCTACCTGAGGAAATTACCTGGAAGGAGGCTGCTGTTGATCCTGTTGATGTGTCAGCAAGCCGGATCCAAAAATCAATTGTGTTTTACATTCGTAAAATTCGAATAACAGGCAACTCAGAAAAAATAATCCCGGTTAATGAGTGGATAGCAAGAATAAAGACCAAGGCGTGGGTGAAAAATGTACAGCTTGACAGTTATACATTTAACAGCGAACAAAGCACAGGGCAGTTTACTATATTAATTGACTATTGAGATGCTTAAACAATTACCAGTTAAAAAAGAATACCTGTTTATAGCAGCTGTAATAGTTTTATTGCTGATCAGCTACCAGTTTGCATTTAAAAAAACACTTGAAGCCTGGCAGATCAGCAAGCAATTAAAAACTCAAATTGCACAAGCTTCTGATTTGAGCATCCAGCCTGCATACCTCGACCGGAAAAATGCTAACCTGAGTAAGATCATTGGTTTTTATAAAACGGATACGGTTGCTTTTAGGAGTAATATTATCAATACCATTTCGTCAATTGCCGAAATGGAAAATGTAAAGCTAAGCGAGGTGCCGCTGCAGGACCCGCTTTATCATAGCGCTAAATTTATCATTCAAAAATTGAGCTTTGAGGGTGATTTTTTTGCGCTAACGAAAGTGCTCAACAAGTTGCAATTAACAACCGCTATTGGACTGGTTAGATCTGTAACTTATAGGATACCGAAAGAACGAACAGGTGCTAGTAGAGAAAGAATTATTTTGGAAATCTATTTGGAACAAGCAAGGTAAAGGTCTGTCCTTTTGATGTAATTAATTATAATAAAAAAAATAAAGTTAATTGAAAGTATAGAATATTTTTTTTACATTGTCCCATAATTAAATTTAAAAACAAAACCTTAAAGCAATCATCCAATATGAAATTGATATACAAATCTTCAACTTAAATAAAACAATTTAAGTTAGACCCCTCAAGCAAAATCGCATTAAAAATAGAAATAAACAATCCTATTAAGATTTAATGCAGGATTTTCTATGCCTGATAAATCATACAATAACTTGAAAAGTTATTGTATGCCTGTTGCTTAACCATTTTTTAAGATTAATAAAGTTTAGGAAATCAATCAAAAATTACTAACCTAATTACATGCAAAAACAAACTACTCCAAAAATACCAACCAATTATTATCTTTTGACTTCCCATATAATAACCGCTGGCGCGGTGATATTTTTATTGTTTAATTATTTTTTTAAAAACGATAAGATCGCGTATGTGGATTCTGCGCGGATCCTTAATGAGTACAAAGGTTCTTCAGAAGCTAAAAAGGCTTTCCAGTCAAAAGCCAAGGTATGGCAGGCGAATATTGATACTCTCACTAATGAAGTTAAATCGGCCATACAGAAATATGAGAAAAGTATTGCTACCATGAGTCCTAAAGAGCAGGAGTTGAATAAACAATTGATACAAGCCAAGCAAAAGCAATTGGCAGATTACCAACGTGCTATCCAGGGAAATGCAAAAGACGAAGATGGGAAGCTTACACAAAGAATTGTTTCACAGATCAATGCATACCTCTTAAAATACGGAAAGAAACATAGCTACAAAATGATTTTTATAGCCAATCAATCAGGAACGATTGCTTATGCCAGGGAGGGGCTCGATATTACCACGACGGTTATCGAGGATTTGAATAGCGAGTATTTAGCCGATAAAAAATAGTGGGAAAACTAAACACGCTAATGGGTATGATGCTTTTGCTGGTAATAACAGGCTGTTCATTAGCAGGAAAGAAAACCATAAAAAGCCGTGCAGCGTTGATGGATTATATTAAAGATCCTGCAAACGGGGTTCAAAAAACAGACTCTGTAAGAGAGCTTGAAGTTGTGTTGACTTACCGGCCATGGCAATTAACGGCATTTACCGGGGAGGACTTTAATGTCAAAAACAGAAAGGCAATGCCTGCGGTCGCAGAAAATGAATTGTCTTTTGTCCTTAGTTTATCCGCAAATCATAAAGAGGTCTTACGGCAATTGCAGTTTAGCCAGTACAGCGAACTCGTCCAGGTGCTGGCTTTCAGAATGAAAGAATTTATCGAAGCCATCCCGGATAATGGCAATCCGGTGGAGCCAATTGAATGCCTGTTTCAGCAGACCTATGGGTTAAGTACGGCAAACAATCTCCTGGTTGTTTTTGACAGGAGAAGGCTGATAAATGCAACCAGCCTGCGTCTTCGCGTGAAAGACTTCGGATTAAATACCGGCGAGATGAATTTCAAAATGAATATTAGTGATATAAAAAATATACCAGTTTCGGGAATGAATTAATAGCTAGTCCGTACCTTATGACCATCACAAAAAGAAAACGATTACGCATCAAAAAGGCCTTCACGCTTTTTATCCTCTTTACGCTTGTTAATCAAACTTTAACACCGAGTATCGCCTATGCTTTAACAGCGGGCCCTACTGCTCCCGAAGCTACCAGTTTCGAACCCATCGATACGACAGACATGGTAAACCCACTTAGCGGTAGTTTTACTTACAATATGCCTCTGCTTGAAGTTCCTGGTTCGGAAGGTGGCTACCCGTTATCGTTATCTTACCATGCAGGCATACAACCCAATGAGGAAGCTTCATGGGTAGGATTGGGGTGGACGCTAAATCCCGGGTCAATCGCCAGGAATGTAAATGGTTATCCAGATGACTGGAGCGGGGCACAGGGCTTAACCAGAAGCGTCTGGAACGGCGGAAGTACTGAGACAATAACCGGTGGTGTGGCAATCGGCTACACTGCCGCTTCGTTTAGCGTAGGATTGGCTTTTTCTCAGGACACCTATCAGGGTTTCGGCGTAGGTGTGAATGTTGGGGCTAGCTTAGGCCTCGGAGGAAGCAATATCTTTGGCATAGGTGTGAATGTGGGCGTTACCCCTTACGGACAGGCCTATGCCGGCGCAGGCTTGACTTACAATGCAGCAATCCCGGGTATGAAAGGATTAGCATCCTCAACCACTATTGGTCTTTCAACTAATTTTAAATCAGTCAATGCAAACTTGAGCGAGGGTATATCTGAAAAAGATGGAAAAAACACTACGTCCTTATTAGGGGCATCTATTGGGACTTCAAACATTAAACCATCATTTTCAGTCGGCGGCGGAGAAATAACCTCCGTCAGTAATGCTAAAGGAGATAAGGTGAGCACGCACTCTTCCGGTCTTTCGATTTCCATACCGCTAGGTTTTTTTTCGATTTCGTTAGGATATAATTATACAAGGTACTGGTCTGATAATCCAAATCCATTTGTTGCGAACGGCGTCTTAAATAACAGAAATACCGTAACCGGGCCCGATGATTTGACTAACAGCGATGATGACAACTATGAATTGTTTGATCCCGTAAATACCAATATCGTGGATAACCCGGACCCGATTGAACAGTTGGGAGGCACCTACCCTAATTTTGATAATTACAGGGTTACCGCCCAGGGTTTAGGAGGGAACATCCGCCCTTACATTTTCTCTTCTATTTTATACAACGAAAACCGGATCACTAATTCCGATCACACCAGTGACAGTTATGGGGTTAATTTATCGCCAACTGTAAGGCCAAACACAGTTTGGCAATTCCGATTTATCAATGACGTCTCCAATTCGTACCAGCAGGGACATCCATGGAGCACAGATCAAAGCTATAATTTTGACGGTAACCCGCAATATGGCTATCATGACGGGGCTACCAGCGATGGCCTGTATGGCTATGATGCAACCACGAACCGGCTGGAAGGTTCAAGCCATATAGAATATTTCACAAACGATGCCATTCATGACGGAACAGCTGCTTTAAGAGGATTTATTGATTGCGATGCCGCAGGTTTTACACGAGGAACAACGACAACACCTGGATTGATCAACCAGCTAACGAACCCTACCATCGGGAAACAGATCGGCGGGTTTATGATCACCAACGCAAGTGGCGTTACTTATCACTATGCGTTGCCGGCTTATAGTTCCGATGAGTTCCAGCGAAGTGAAAATGAGGTAGCTGCAAATATTACCAATACCAGTCACAATATAAGCTGGAAATATACCGATTTGACAAAAAACGAAGCATACGCCTACACTTGGTATTTAACTGCTATTACTGGTCCTGATTATATTTCAAGGGGAGGAACGCCGGGTAAACTGGATGCCAGCGATTGGGGATACTGGGTTAAGTTTGATTACGGAAAATGGACGGATACTTATCGATGGCGCAATCCTTCGGAGGGTGAAAATGAGGATCCTGCTTCTCCGGGTAACACCATTTATTCTATGGGCCGAAAAGAACTCTACTATTTAGATGCTGTAGAAACCCGCACGCACACAGCTATATTTGAAAAAGAGATTCGCGCTGATGGCAAAGGTATGGCATATCACAATGAGGATAATACTAATCCCTATCAACCAACAGCATTATATTATCCCTATAACAATGGTAGTATATATGAGCATCCGAAAGCAACTTTACGATTGAACAATATTTATTTGTTCCAGAATGACCAGTTACCAATTAATATCAATGCCATAAGACAAAACAGTACGGCCTATAACCAATCTTTTACCTATAGCGGAGGCGTTGAAAATGTGCATTACGGGCAAAATGTTATTGATATAAATGATATAACCCCGGCCCTGAAAAGCAGCTGCTTACGAAAAATAGCCTTTAATTATGACTACTCATTAACCCCGGGTTGTCCTAATAGTTATGATCCCGGGGGATTGACCACCTATGTTCAAACTCCAAGCACAACAGCCCCAACCGCATTATTGGGCAAGTTGACATTATTATCCGTTGATTTTCAGGGAAAAGGCGGTACTGCGGTAACACCCCCCACACAGTTCCAGTATGACCTGGACCCCGCAGACCCGGCAAACCAGGAAAATATTTCAATTACCAAGCTACAGTCGTTTAACATTCAAACCAGCCAGATAGACCCCGCTGTTATCCAGGTGCAGACTTATTACAAAGTGAAAAAGGGGGCCATTCTCAAATTTGCCATTAACGGCGTGGATTATTATTGTAGCGTGCTGGGCTTAACCAACGGTACCAACGCATTTAAGGTAGTTTTCTTAAATAACGCCCCGACGGCATTAATTTCAAATATACCTGCTGTATTTACCAAAAATCCCGCCTACAATAAAGATGCCTTTGATAACTGGGGCTATTATAAATGTGACTTCGGGACAGGGCCGCTGCTGTATCAGTTTAAATACCTGAATACAGGCAGCGGCGGGATAACAAGCCCGGGGAGTAGCCTTCCCGTTATCAAATTGAGAAACACGTCAGCTGTTTCCAATGAATCTACAGATGTTTGGTCTTTGAGACGGATTAATTCCAGTATAGGGACTGCCATAAATATTGATTATGAAGGTAATACCTATAATAAATCTGTATTAAGCAAAGGCAAGCCGATTGTAATCGACGGCGTTGCCGGGACCCCGGGCTTACCCCATAACTTTACTTACACGGTAAACCCCATGGGTATTGATTTAAGTACGGCTTATAAAATTGGCGATGTTGTGCACATAGTATTTATAGCTAATCATGTTTTCGCGCCTAAAACGTTTGCCTTCGGAAATTCTGATTCATACCCGACCCCTGCGACGATCACCGGCATAAACGCCGACCAAAATCAACTTACCATCCAGCTCGATCCTCAAATGGAAAGCGTTGTCGGCACAAGTACAGATTTCACGGTTTCTTTGTTATACGCCAATTTATCTGTAAACAGCCCGGTCTTTACGGGAGGGGGGATACGTGTCAAAGATATAATCGTAGACGATTTGAATGGAAACAAGAATAAAACAGCTTATAATTATGAAATGCCCGGTAATCCTCCCGGTCAACCAAGCTCCTCGGGCGTAACCTCCTATGAGCCGCTGATATTCAATATCACAGGTTTAAGTGATTTTTATTATGATTTGATCATCAACCAAAATACCAATGACCCTACCAATGCTATAAAAGCCTACCGTAAAGCGTTATATGGAAATAACAGCAATGTTCTCTCTATTTCCCGCGAAGCCCCCGGTCCAGGGGTTATGTATGAGTATGTTACCGTAGCGAACAGTTCAATACTTCCGAACGGCAATGCTATACCTGTGGAAGGAAAAACAATGTACCAATATGAAGTCTTTAAACCGGAAATGATCGGGATTGACGATTATAATGATGAGGAACCTATTGCAGCCAACCAGGCTGGCCCCAACATAAATCTATCGCTTCCGGTTCATACGCAGATTACTGGACAAGCCAAAAAGGACAGGACGATAAAGGACTATACCAGCAGAATCGGCAGTTTAAAACGCATGATCACCTATGATAATTTAGGAAATAAGCTTACTGAAAAGGTCAATCATTTCCTGAACGACGATTTAGACAATACCTCTTTCCAAAACCAGGTAGCTTTTTACGAGCCCCGTTTGGCGTCAAGCACTTCAGCTCCTTACAATGGGGTATCCTACAATAATATAGGAGTGATAAAAGAAAGATACGGGAATGCGCGTTTACTGGTGCGGAGTGTACAGGTGGCGCCGCCGAATGTAACCTATAATGTTCAGAGTGCCCTGATGATGAGTAATAAAGAAACTTTTCCGGCTTTCCAAACGGGAACTACGCAAATAGATTATAAAAATGGCACCCGGACCGACCAGTCAAACCTTGCGTATGATTTTTATACAGGCGCAGTAACAAAAACGTTAACAATCGATTCTTACGGGAACCGGTTTATCAGCAAAACAACGCCTGCTTATACGGTTTCGAATGGCTCCACGTTAGTATACCCTGCTTTAGGTTTAAAAACACATGATGATGATCCGGGGGCAATACAGCATAAACAAATGCTAACCCAGGAAGCCTCAAATTATACTTTCAGCGTTGATCTAAACAATGTAAATTTAGGTGTTGTCACTGCATCTGCGCAAACCTGGTCAAGTTCAATACCCGTACTGGACCCTAACGGAAATACGGTTACAGGTACTACCGAATCAAACGTATGGCGGATGGAAAAAAGCCTTTCGTGGCTGGCAGCAGGAAGCACGGCAAATAATGTTACACCTTTCGCATCATTTGTCGATTATTTTGGAACCGGTGGAAGCACCAATGCTTCATGGAAAAACACAGGCCAAGTGACCAAATATAATGTTTATTCAAGTGCGCTCGAGGCCACAGATATAAATAAACAATATGCTGCAACTCGTATGGGTTACAGCAATAGTAAAGTATTAATAACCGGAAGCCCAGCCATGTATAATGAGATCGCTTATACAGGTGCTGAAGATGCTTTGCTGTCAAATGGAAACTTCAGCAATAATATATCAAAAGGCGGCGGCACGATTGTAACCGACACCGTTAACTCACATACCGGGGTAAATACATTAATGGTCCCGGCAAATACCAACGGATTTACTTATACGGTTCCAATAACAAGCCTTAGCGCCATACCCCAAAATTACAGCGTTGCTGTATGGGTTAAGCCAACGGCTGCTAATGTTAATCTGGCTCAGCTTTATTACCAGGTGGGGGCCGCTGCTGCCGTGACCTCTACCCAGACCTACGCCAAAAATGCTGCCGGATGGTACCTGCTGGAAATGATGGTTCCGGCAAGTGCGATAACAAGCGGCAACCTGGTGGTCGGATGCAAAAATGCTTCAGCAAGTGCACTATACTTTGATGACTTCCGTTTTCAGCCTACTGCAGCTGCCGCAATAGCTTATGTTTATGATAAAAAGACAGGAGAGCTAACGCATGTGATTGGCGATAATAATTTATTTATACGGTATCAATACGACGCCATCGGCAGACTGGTCAGAGTATATAAGGAAGTGATCGGGAAACAATTCGCCCCTATCGTGGAGGGTATAGCCTATAATTTCGGCAAAATGCCAACAGCATGCCCCATTGTTCCGGTAAGCACACCGCCGACTACCGCATCGGTAAGCTTGGGGAGTTTCGTTACTTCAGACCCGATCGATAACGAATGGAAACAGGAAGCCCCAACGGGTTACACAGTAGCAGCTGATGATGGCACAACTATTAACCCGGGAAAAAATGCGGGGCTCAACGCAGGACGGTTTGCCTACTTCTCAACCGCCGGCAGTACCGCAACACCGATAACCTTTATCGGCGGAAACCTGACTTTTACGGCTAAAGGAAGCGGCACGATCGAGGTACAACTTTTAGCAAGCTATGATAATGCCGTCCAGGCCAGGAAAACTTTTGCGCTCACTTCGTCTTTCCAAACTTTCAGCTGGACACTTTCTGGCCTTTACCCGCAAACTGAAATGATCGCAGCGATTATTGTGAACGGCGGGAATTCGTCGGAGCAGGCTAGCGTGCAATTCCAGAAAAATTTTGATTTAAATTTGAGTCAGCTAACCGGATTGGGCAGCACCTACACACGTTTCCGCGCTGACCAAACTTCCCTGATAGGCAACTCTGAAAAGGGTTGGTATGGCTGGCACGACAGGACGAATACCCCGCGAAAGAAATACCTTCAACATTCAGCGTATGCCCGGATGCGCTTTCAAACATCGGCTACGCAAATAGCGATCGAATATGTGAGAGATTTTTACGATAAGCGCGTGGTCAATCTTTTTGCCGTCAACCAATCGCAGAGTGGGAAAGTTTGGGATAGCAATGGTAATGTTATAGCAGGCACCGGCGGGGTGAACAACTATACCCAGGTTACCGCCGGGCAAACCTATACTATATCAGGTTTGCTGACTACCAGCCCCACTATCGTTTGGTACCATAGTGGCACCCCGTTGGGAGCGCCCGTGGCATTAACAAATGTTGCAGCCCCTCTGCAACCTCCGCTTTATCAGGTGGTTGCGCCGGCTACGGCCACGAATTTGGGCTTGCTTGTTCAAAATTCCAACGACAACTTCTTAGTTTACAGCAATTGTATGATCCAGCAGGGCGCGATCGGTACCGTAACCCCGCTTGACGGGACTATACCATCCGCATTTACCCCGTTTTCTGGATATACCCCATCTCACATCTCTGGACCGGCCATCTTTATCAACGGTGTGTTGTATAAGTATTACCAGGTTGAAGGGAATGATGTAGCCAAAGTGATCCAGTTTGTAACCGACGCATTACCCGCCGGCAATAAGACGGTTGAAGTGATGATGCCAGGTCAGGGTACCTATCTCCCTGAGGATCCTCACGTCAGGAGATCAGGGACTTTTCTTCGGGCTGTTTATTTCCCGGGGACGACAGGTACGACGGTTGCTCCATCGACAACGGCTGCTCCCGGCAGCATAGTTTATATCCACGACTCCATTTTGTCCGGGTATAATATTTCCTCAGACGCGCAGAATAATGCCTGGATGATGATGACAGAACGTAACGCCTCATACGGTTTCATCGGCGATATTTTCTCGGAGGGATATGCCGGCCGGCTCCTGGCCACCGATATCAGCACCCCAGCGCTGACAACCGCTTTCGCGGCTAAACTTGCCTCTTTTGGTGTGGATAAATATTGGTTCCAGATCGGGGTAAATGATTTTGGTTTTAACACCCCTTTACCATTGTTTTATGCACAATATAAATCGCTTGTTGAGCAATTGAAAGGACTAAGGCCGAATGCCAAAATATATATCCAATCAACCGGCCCGGAATCATATGAAGGAGCTAACGGAGAGTTGGTGGCCGACGACGGTTTTACCTCAAACGGACCGGCTGCAAATGATTTCAGGGATGTTCAGCGGGCAATTGCCACGTCTCACTCTTATTGTGAATATGTGAATTTTGAAGGCTTGTTCTCACCGGTTATCGCCAATTTGTCTGATGGGATTCACCCAACTGATGCTGGCAACGTCCTGTACGCTAATGGTGTGAAAAATAAGAGTACGTTACTTGGCACTGTGCAGCCGGTTACCGCCCTGGCATTTTACCGGAGTACGACCAGGGATATGGTGCAGTCTATCCCCGGTATTTATACCATAACCGCCACAGGTGGTAAAGCGCCTTATACCTTTACCAAATTGTCGGGTTCCCTATCGCCAGGACTGACATTCAACGCAGATGGCACAATAACCGGAACGCCGGCAATCGGCGGTTCATACCCGTTGAGTGTGAAAGTTACCGATGCCAACGGCAGTTCTGTTACACAGGCCTTTACGTTAACTGTAGATCTTTTGCCATCGATTGTAGTGGGACCGCAACATATTATGAATGCTCAAGTTAATATACCTTATACCAAAGCGTTTAAAGGGTATTATGGTTATGGCCCTTATTCGTTTTTCATAACACCGGGGGCTTTACCAGCCGGGATGTCATTTAACGGAGCAACGGGCGTGCTTTCAGGCACACCTACCAGTACAGGTACTTCCAACTTTGCCATAGAGGCGACGGACCATTATGGTTTTACGGGCTTTACAGACTACGCGCTGGTAACAGGGACCACACCACCTGTTGCGCTTACAGATTTTTACACAGTAACGGCCAGCGTTGACGCAAATAATCACCTGTGGCTAACCGGGCATTTAAATGATATTTACTCGGAAACTTTGTTTACCTATATCGGCGCCTACTACACACCAGCCGGCGGAAGCGAGATTTTCCTTAGCGGAGGCCTGGTAAATTTAGCGCCTGGTATGAAAAACAGCGCACCTGTGGACATGGGAGCGATGGGCCTGTTACCTGGTACATTTTCCGTAAGAATGTTTAACGGAGGGATAAACCCTTCAGCGCTGGATAATGTGAGCATCGGGTATAACGCGACCACAACGCAGTCGCTTACGACAAATGCTTCTTCGCCGACAGAACAATTTGCCGTTACGGCAACCATTAATACCCTCGGACACCTGATCGTAACCGCGAGTTTGCCTCATGCCCCGTCGACTTCTATCTATTCGGCAGTTGGTGCGGGCGTTACGCAAAACGGCACTTCTACTTATATGCCTGGCCCGCCATCGGGGATAATTATCAACGCAGGTTCGCTTAGCAGCACAGCAGATTTCGGACTGGTACCAGCATCAACGGGAAGCGTAGCGGTACAGATCTTTATCGGCGGGGTAAGCCCCTCTGCGGATACCGGATATGTTATCACGTTCAATGCAACTACTAGTTTGACGTTAACTATGCCTCCGCCGCATTAAAAAAGAAGGATTAAAATTATTTAATAAAGATATCATTACGATGAAGATACAATTATACGCGAGAAGATACGGCTGCCTGCTGATGCTGCTCGCACCTCTTTTTACCCAGGCTCAAAAATCAATGGCGCAAAAGCGGGATTCCATGAAGCGCGAATTTATGCGGATGGATTCCTTGAGGAGATTGTCGGTCCCTCAAGATACCGTAAAAAACGTATTGACCAAGTCGCCATTTTCGGTTATCTATCACGTATCAAAACAAGGAGCACCGGGGGTTCAGCAACTTTCTTTACAAAGTGCGCGCTTCCGGCATTCACATTTTTTGAATATCTTATTAAAGGCCGGTCTTACAAAACCAATTTCAGTAAGTGAACAACATAAGCTATACATAGAATTTACGGACAACAAAACAATTACATTGTATAGTATGGGCAGGGCATCACCAAAAGGCAACGGAACAAGAAGCAGCAGCAACTTTACTTTAGTATACGCGCTACCGGACAAAGATCTTGAACTTTTATTAAGTAAAAAAATAGTATCCGTAAAGATAGATTATGACGGCGGCAACTGGATCATAAACATCAATGATGCCGCTTCAGAAAATATTAAAAAAGTATGTTCATTCACTAAGTAATCTTGAGTAATATGTTTGGCATAAAATCCAGTAAGAAGCGCAGCCGGGAGCGTCGTAAAAGTCATTTAAGCTTTTATATTTTAGCCTTATCTTCCTGCCTGTTTTGCACCATACACCTGCAGGCTCAGGATTGTGACAAGAACTGGATATTAACGCGAACGTATGATGAAAACGGGAATGAGATAGGTACGACCAAGGCATTCTTTGATAATAATGGCAAGCCTACACAAACACAGGCAAGAAACGAAAGTACCGGCCAGGTATTGGCTAATCAAACTTTGTATGATCTGCAGCAACGACCGGTTATCACAACCTTAGCAGCCCCTATAAACAGCACTGCATTTAGCTTTAACAATAACTTTATTACCACGAACGGCACCGGGTATAATTATTTCAACTTTGACGGCGATCCAAGCAATACATCGAATCCTTACTTAAAGCTAAATGCCCCTGACCTGGTTGATAATACGCAGCAGGGCAGCCTGGGCTGGTATTACAGTAACAATAATATAGTAGAGCCCATGGTGGGAGCAACAGCCTTCCCCTACAGCAGAGTTGATTATTACCATGACGGCAGCGGGGCGCAAAAAAGCTCTTCAGGGGTTGGGGAGCAACTCAAAATGGGTGTCGGGCATGAGGTTACCAGCAACAGTTTCCCGGTTCAAAATGAGTTAACTAACTACCTTGCAATCCGCAATCAGTTTTTCCCTGCCGCCACATCGGGAAGCAGCCCGGTAAGCATGGCCGGTCAGGCACTTCAATCTGTATCAACAGATCAGAACGGCCTAAGTGTTTTGTCGGTAACAGACCTTTCGGGTAAAATGAATTTAATGACGGGCAGGGCTGACCCGGCCGGTTGGTTAACGGTGCAAAACACGCTTAGCTTAAATAATGTTCAAAATCAATATTCCTTTAATATTCATAAAGATGGTTTAACATCAGTGCAAGGGAATACGAATGATCCCGCGATCATTGCATTGATGCATGCTGAAATTTTCCATTTTAGCGTAAATTCACCGTCTACAATAACTGTTACCTGTACCAGTGGCGGGATCGCTACCTGGACCGGGACTGGCAATAATTATGTGCCGCCCACGCCTCCTACAACAGGATCGTACAGTTTTGTAATTACGTCAGCTTCCCCATTTTCTATATCAGCCTCTAACAGTTATGGAACTGTTTACGATCAAGTTGATGCGGTATATGCAGAACCATCGGGCACTTCCGTTCAATATTTTCAATTGGCAATACCATCGGCGGTTACGGTAACAGGTAATTATACGCTATATGATATGACTACCGAAGCTGTCGTGCCCGGTTTTGCCAGTGGTCATGTTTTACCGGTTGGCTATTATAAAATAATGGCAACAGCTTCGACTACCACTACTCCTAATAATGTAACTGTAACCTACACCAATAAGTATTCGGATCTCAGCTATAATTACTATAACCAGCTGGGCCAGCTGATCGCCAGCATAGCACCTAACGGCGTACAGAAAATAATACAAAGCGGTTACAGCAGCTATACATCGGCCAGCCAGCTGCCTTTTGTTACCTTATACCAGTATGATTTGCAGGGCCGCCTGATATCCGCAACAACACCGGACGGCGGATTATCCCAATACATTTACCGGCAGGATGGAAAAATCCGCTTTTCCCAGAACGCCTATCAAAAAAATGCGGCGAATGCCGGTGCAGGAAAGGTTGAGCGTTTCTCTTATATTGATTATGATACTTTCGGTCGTCCTGTTGAATCCGGGGAGTATGCCGTAACAACAGCCACCTTTGCCGGCCTTGCAGCCAATACAACGCTAATAGAAGCAACAGGCCCAGCAGCTGACATCGCAGGAGCAACCAAGCTTTCACAGATAAACACCTATTATGACATTCCAGCGACTGCGCCAAGCCTGGTCACAGCAGGCTATGTGCAGGATGCCGGCTTTTTAAAAGGGGCGGTCAGCTATACTACCAATGCCAACAGCACCACCTGGTATAACTATGATGACCATGGCCGTGTAACCTGGGTAGTTAAACAAATAGGAGGACTAACAGGACTTAAAACGGTTGATTATACTTATAATGACCAGGGAACTGTTGCAATTGTCGATTACCAGCACGGCACCGCCGCCGAGCGGTTTATGCATTACTATAGCTATGATGCCGACGGTCGGCTGATCAATGTACAGACCAGCACGGACGGCACCACGATGGTTCAGCATGCGCATTACTATTATTATACGCATGGGCCGTTAAAGCGTGTTGAGCTTGGCGACCAGCTCCAGGGGATGGACTATGTATACACCCCGCAAGGGTGGCTCAAAGCGATAAACAGCCCGTCGGGAGTTGCCGCCAATGATCCGTTGCAAGATGGAGTGGCGAACAGCTTTGCAAAGGACGCATTCGGGCTGCAGCTGGAGTATTTCGCGGGCGATTACAGCCGTACAGGAAGTAATGTAACGGATATACCTACCGGCACACAAACTTATTACAACGGCAATGTAACAGGTATGAGCTGGCAAAGCAATAAACCGGCATCGGTAGTAACAGCACTTGGAGCAGCAATCCAGAACCCCACGATGTATAGCTATACTTATGACCCGAAGTACCAGTACAACCAATCCGTATGGGGCACGCCAAATTATACAGGAGGAACGTTTGCAGCAGGAACTACATTTGGTGAAAAAGGGATTACGTATGACGCCAACGGGAACATTACGGCTTTGCAGCGTACAAACAGTGGAGGCACTTTATCAGACAATTTTACCAAATACACCTACCAGGCCAATACCAATAAGTTAAACAGTGTAGGTACAACCGCTGCGCCAACCGCCTATGCCAGTTATGCCTACGATGAACTGGGCCGTTTAAAAAGCGAAGTGCAAACAGGAACAAGCGCTCCAACCTATTACCTGCAATATGATGTGACCGGGAAAATAACAGCGGTTTACAGCGATGCAGCGATGACAGCGCCAAACTTAAAAGCATCCTATATCTATGATGAAAACGGCAACCGGATTAAGACCATAAATGCTACCGCTACCACTTATTATATTTATGATGCCTCGGGTAATGTGCTGGCCATATATACCAGTACTACTGCAGCTCCAACACCTGCACTGGCCGAGGTGCCGGTATATGGGAACGGAAGGTTAGGGACATACTTTAAGCCGGGGGCCAACTTTGTATATGAGATAAGGGATAATGTGGGTAGCGTAAGGGTTGCCATTAACCGTACAAAAGTAAGCGGGCAGGCAGATGTATATACATATAATGATTACTATCCTTATGGGACTATTGCCCGTAGCGGTGGCACCACCTATCGTTACGATTACCAGGGAGCTTATGCAGAGAAAGACCCGGTAACGGGTTTAAATAACTTTGACCTTAGAATGTATGATAGCAGAATTGGCAGATGGTTAAGTGTTGATCCAGCCGGGCAGTTTGCTTCTCCTTATGAGGGGATGGGGAATAATCCGGTGAGTGGATCTGATCCTACTGGAGGATATGATACTTGGTTTGGAGCGTTTTGGGCGGCATTATGGCATGGTGGCGGGCAAATACTGCAAAATGATAATCCAGATAATATAAATTATAAGCAATATTATTACACAAGAGATGCCGAGTATAATGGAGATGGCTTGGGAGTTGCAGCTGTAGTTAACTATGGCAAAGGGTCTCAATTGAATCAATGGGTAAACAATGATATTGATAAAGCCGTAAGGGGTGAATATGAAAGCCATTTGCGTATGGGTGACTATGATAAGTATACGGGTTATACTAAAGGATCCGGGGCCGTTGAACCTGTTTATATTGAGTTTGATGCTGCACTTGCAGTTGCTACTGACGGTGGTAGTGCTGTCGCTGAAATTGCCACTAAAGATGTAGCAAAAGAAGGAATATATGAATTTAAAGCAGCTTCCGGAAAAAAATATGTGGGCCAATCCGGTGATATCGGAACCCGGATAGAACAGCATATAGCTTCAGGTAAATTGCTTGAAGAAGATTTACATACATTACAAACGACTACAGTCCTTGGTGGAAAAACTGCCAGGGAAATTGCAGAGCAAATGAGAGTTAACTCTTTAGGGGGAATTTATCAAAATGGGGTTAAAGTACTTGAAAATAAGGTTAATCCTATTGGTGCCGCCAGACAATATTTATTGCCTAAAATACCATAACATTATGAATAACAATATTGAATTTGAAAACGGAGATTATGGAACAAAAGCTATAATCAAAACAGAGTGGCAAGATTCATTTTTAAGATTGCTGTTAGATAAAGAAGTAAAAGAATTAGAGCTTAATGATGGAAAGGGTTGGTATGGCGACAATGTGGATTTTCTTCAATATCTTCCTGGTTTAAAATCACTAATTATTATTGATTTACGAATCAAGTCAATAGAAGCTATTCATTACTTGAATGGGTTATTGAAAATCCAAATATCAACTTACTGTAAAACTCATGTAAATTTCAATGCATTTCCAAATCTTGTTGATTGCGGTTTTGAGTGGAGAAAAGGATCTGATTCATTATTTGAATGTAAAACATTGCGCCGTCTAGGAATAAATAGGTATAATAAAAACAATAGTGCTGTCTTTTCCAGTCTAATTAATCTTGAAAAACTAACAATATTAAACTCTAATTTAGAAAACTTGGAAGGCGTATTTCTGTTGAAAGAATTAAAGTATCTTAGTATAGCAAATCTAAAGAAAATAACATCTCTTAAAGGGATAGAAACATTACAATGCTTAGAAGATTTAGAAATACAAAGTTGTAAAGGCATACATAATATATCTGAAGTATTTAAACTGCATAAACTTGAACGCTTTTTGCTTCTTGATTCAGAAAACATTGAAAGTATAAAAGGGATAGAAAATTTAACAGAATTGACAGCTTTTTTATTCTATGAATCAACAAATATTATTGATGGGGATTTGTCACCATTGTTTAAGCTGAAAAAACTATCAAAAATATCTTTTCAAAATAGGAAGCATTATACAAACAAAAGGGAAGAGTTTTGGAAATTATATGCTGGATAATCCTATCCGGCTGGGCAGTTTACCTCTTAGCCTGCACGCTTGAGTAGCTTTTTTTTTGTCGCCGCAGCGAGGGGGCCAAATAATTCAAAAAACGATTTCAGGCTTATAAAAACTAACAACTGGCGCTGGTGCAGGATATGATATGAGTGTTTCCGCCAGTGTAACAAACTCATATACGACTGGAAGAATTAGTCAAATTAGGCGGTCTGATTTGTATAATCCTGATGACGTAGATCTTTTGTCCATTCTGGCGAGTATGACGGGTCAGGCCAAAAAGGGCAAGGCGTACTCGTGCCCCGCGTTTAGGTAGCAAAAATGCTATGTTGTAATATGCTTTTTTAAATAAATACCGATTGCTAAGTAACCAGTAATGCGGTATTTTTATTGCTAATGAGTACCAAATATAAGTTCAGGGATCAGGACAAGCTTTTCCATTGCATATGAAATAATGTAAACCAAAAACATCCCGGTCACGAGTAACCATTCCGCGCAGGCGGCCCGTCATACTCGCGCTAGAGGTGGACGCCAACGGAAATATCATGTCATTACAGCGGACAAACAGCGCCGGCGCAGCAACCGATAACTTTACCAAATACACCTACCAGGCCAATAAAAATAAGTTAAACAGTGTAGGTACAACTGCTGCGCCAACCGCCTATGCCAGTTATGCCTACGATGAACTGGGCCGTTTAAAAAGCGAAGTACAAACGGGAACCGGCGCTCCAACCTATTACCTGCAATATGATGTGACCGGGAAAATAATAGCGGTTTACAGCGATGCAGCAATGACAGCGCCAAACTTAAAAGCATCCTATACCTATGATGAAAACGGTAACCGGATTAAGACCTTAAACTCTACCGCTACCACTTATTATGTATATGATGCTATAGGTACTGTGCTGGCCATTTATACCAGTACTACCGCTTGCTAAGTAACCTGCAATGCGGTATTTTTATTGCTAATGAGTACCAAATATAAATTCAGAGATCAGGATAAGCTTTTCTATTGCATATGAAATAATGTAAACCAAAAACATCCCGGTCACGAGTAACCATTCCGCGCAGGCGGCCCGTCATACTCGCCAGAGGTGGAGAATTAAATCAATAGGACTTCATGAAAAAAACGACAATAATCACGTTGATTCTAATAATATTGGGATCGCTGATATTTTATTTTATAAACATTACAAAAAGCATTAAAAGCGCTATGGTATCAGATTCTTTCACATCAGTATTTACAGTTCCGGAAGAATATTCAGCTTTACTTTCAAATAATAATAAACTATCCTTTGATAGGACTATTAACAGTAAACAAAGAAGCCCTGTATCTCAATTTAATTATGGCAAGAATTTTCGGCTCAATATTTTTAGTGTTTCCACAAATAATAAG
>JAQBOS010000352.1 GCA_028287925.1 Mucilaginibacter sp.
GATTAGCCGTTTTCTTTCCCACGGCTCCAGGTCATTTAATATAAATACAACGGGAAGCTTGAATAGCTCCCTCAAACTTTGCGCTTGTTTTTGCTTTTGATCCGGTGTCAGGCCGGCATCACCTGCCGGTTCAGCAAATACCATCTGCCGGTTTTGTATATGGCCGTCAAAAAAAGTATAGCCGCTCCTTAAATAAAGCGGCAGGGTTCCCAATATTTCGCTGGAAACTGCCTTTAGGCTAAGCCTGATGGCAAAGCTTTCTTCTAAATATTTAACCAGGCTTTTCATAATTAATACAATACTAACAAAAAATATGCACACTAACAAAAAAAATGTTAGTGTGCATAAAAATGTTATCATTATTACTTTGGCTTAAATAGTAACTAATATAAAATTTATATTAAAAGATAGTTGTTTACAAAAATTAAAAAATGCATATTTGACCACAATCAATAGAAAGAAAACCCATGGAACAAACATTTGCCACCAACCTCACGCGAGCAAGACTGCTAAGAGGTCTATCAATGGAAGAACTGGCAACTATGGCAAATTGCTCAAAGCAGGCGATCAGTTACTATGAAAGTGGTCAGCGGATGCCTGATAGCAGTATGCAATTATCCATAGCCGACGCCTTAGAGAAAGACATTGACTATTTTTATAATGAAGCCAGTGTCGCCTTCAACCTGCATAATGTAAATTATCGCGAGGGAATGTTACTAACGGCTACTCAGCGAAACAGAGTTGAGGAACTGGCCAGTGCCCGTTTAAATGATTACCTGGAACTGGAACGCATTGCCAAAGAATTAGTGGCGTTTCAAAACCCACTGGAAGATATGGTGATCAATAACACCTTTGAAGCAGAAAAGGCCGCAAAACAGCTTCGGAAAAAATGGAAGCTGGGCGAAGAGCCGATCTATAACATCTCCGGGTTCCTGGAGAGAAAAGGGATCAGGATCTTAAAAATTGATTTTGGCTTTTATTACAGCCATGAAGGCCTTTCCGGCTGGGCGGAGGAAAAAAGAGTGCCGGTTATCATCCTTAATGCCAGGCAGCAGGATTTGGCAAGGGTAAGGTTTACCATCCTGCATGAGCTCGGGCATTTATTGCTGGAAATGCAGGAAAGCCTGGATATAGAAGATATTGAACGGATATGTGATGCCTTTGCCGGTGCTGTCTTATTGCCCGCTGAAATACTGGAGCAGGAGTTCGGCAAAAACAGGACGGCTATATCTATGCCGGAATTGCGCCGGATAAAAGAGATCTATGGTATTTCCATTAAAGCTATTATGGTCAGAGCCAGGGTAACTAAACTAATTACTTATGAATCCTATCAAAAATGGCTTACTGCCGATTATCCTGATGCCGCTTACGGGCAATATAATGGAACAGAAGAACCACAGAAATTTCTGCAGATGCTTTACCGTTGCCTAAGTGAGAAGAAGATCGGGTTTGATAAAGCCGCTAAACTCTCGGGTTGGGATGAAGCTGAATTTAGACAAATTTATAAACAACAAGTAGAGTTTTAAGATGAACAATATCGTTATAACAGAGATTCAACTGGCTGCAAGTTTTTACAGGTCGGGACTACTTAAGTATTTTAACAGTGATGAACTGGCCTTTCATATTACGGACATCTGTTATAAGCATAAGATATTGGCAATCAATAACGACAAGTTGACGGCGCAAAAAATGGTTGACGCTGGTCTGCTGAAAGTTGTAAACCTGGATGAAATTCAAATGAGTGAAGTAAACCGGCTTCATCATTATTACAAACCGAAGTTTATTGTTAAGACGGTAACAGCACTTGTTTTGGCACAGCAAACCGGCTATAGTTTATTAAGCCAGGATGACCTGCTAAGAGAAACAGCGAAACAGGATTTTAAACTCAGGGCTATTAATAAAGGATGGCTTATTGAAATATTAGTAAATGAAATCAGTATAATGGGAGAAACGATAGATGTAGATTTAGTAAAACAAATTATATAAAAAAAGCCACGGCAGAAACTACCATGACTTGTTAATTCGATTAAGACCAAAGCTTTACAGGCTCTTGACTTAAGGTAAGAATGTTCTTGCACTTCAAACTTACCTTCTTTTTCGCAATTCTGCAAATCCTCTGCGTTTTTTCAACCGAATAAGGCATAAATATGCCTGTTTGATCGTGTATGGTTGAATTTAAAATCAAAAAAAAGTAAAAAAGCATTTTTCATTTACTGGTAATACCAGCCTGCGCTACAAAAATGATATGTAGGGCCTTATTCAATTTCTAAAAATAATAATATTATTATCATGTCAAATGAAAATAAGGGGGCTGCGCTTACCCCAAAATTAGCACAAGCTTTGCAATTCTTTATAGAGGGTAAACAGTTTGAAACCTTCCATCAGTACCTGAATGGCGCACAGTTAAAAGAACTGGCCGGTATACCCCTTGCCGCTAAATTATACCTGGCAGTACAGGAGGGGTATGAGCCCGAACGGATCGAAAACGCGAAAGAAGTTGACCTTGCCCGTAAGGATGTAGAAAATTTCTTCGTGAAAGATAAGCTGAAGTTTACCATTAACGGTGAACCATTTACCTGGTACGTTCAGTATATTTCGGGTAAACAGATTCGCGCTTTAGGCAAAATTGGTGCGGATGACGAACTCTTCTTAAAAGTTCCGCCGCCTTACGAAAATGAATTGATCACCGACGAAAGGGAAGTGGACCTGGCGCTCCCGGGCAAGGAGAATTTTATTTCTAAGGAGAAGCCCTTCAGCGTTACGTTGGTGGTTAACACCCGCCCTAAACCCTGGGCAAAGAAAACCATCACCTTTGAAGAGGTTGTTATTTTAGCTTTCGGCAGCTATGATCCCAATCCTCAAAAGGTTTATACCGTTAACTATAGCGGAGGGCCTGAACCGAAACCGGAGGGGTCGATGATTAAAGGATCAGTTGTACACGTAAAAGATAAGATGAACTTCGATGTCTCTGCAACTAATCAATCATAGCCCCGACCTCAAACGTCTCAGAGACGAAGGCTATGAAATAGAAGTGCATGGTGGATTTTTACTAATCCATCATGTACCCTATTTAAACAGCAAGGTGGAGGTAAAATATGGCACCTTGGTTAGTAAATTAGATCAGGCAAATCCGACTACTACGGTTAAACCGCAAACACATACCCTCTATTTTATGGGTGAACCGCCCTGCAATAATGACGGCAGTGTAATAACGGCAATACGCCATAGTAACCCCAGTATTATCATACGGGAAGGTATAACGGTTAATCATATGTTTTCTAACAGGCCACCAAATGGCTATGAAAATTATTATGATAAGATGTCCACCTACGTCAGGATACTATCGGGGCCGGCACAGTCGGTCGATGATACGGCAACGGCAAAAACCTTCAAGGTGATCACGGCAACGGCGGAGGAATCCGTGTTTCAGTACGTTGATACCAATACCAGTAGGGCGGAAATACAACAGATGAACGCCAAGCTGGAAGGTCAGAAAATTGCTATTGTTGGCATGGGCGGTACCGGTGCTTATATACTGGATATGCTGGCCAAGACACCGGTAGCTGAAATTCACATTTATGATGGTGACGTTTTTTTACAGCATAATGCATTTCGTTCGCCGGGTGCGGCATCAATAGAACAGTTGGATCAGCAACTGATGAAAACCGATTACTATGCTGGCATTTATACGCAAATGCATAAGCATATTATACCACATCCCTACTACATTAATGATGGCAATATCGGCGAACTGGATCAGATGACTTATGTATTTATCGCTATTGACAAAGGCAAGCCCCGTAAGTATATTTCGGGCCATCTGGTTAATAGCGGTGTGAGTTTTATTGATGTCGGATTAGGCGTTAATATTGTTGATGAGCGCCTGGTCGGTACGTTAAGAGTCACCTCCGCGACGGCTGAAAAGCATGATCATTTAGCCGATAAGCTACCGGGTACCGAAGACGACGACAACGATTATGCGACCAACATTCAAATTGCTGAACTGAATGCAATGAATGCTGTAATGGCCGTTGTTAAATGGAAAAAGCTGAGTGGTTTTTACGCCGATCTCACCGGGGAGCATCACTCCTCGTACCTTATCACTACTTCAAAAATAATCAACGATGACACTACAGCTTAAGTTTGTTGAATCCGTGCCGGAGATTATGGAGGAAGGTGTGTTATATGTTTCAATCACCTATTGCACAGTCATGCACCTTTGTGTGTGTGGCTGCGGCAATGAGGTTGTTACACGGATCTCGCCAGCAGATTGGCAGCTCAAATTTGATGGTAAATCAATTTCTCTAAACCCGTCTATCGGTAACTGGAACTTTGATTGCCGGTCTCATTATTGGATCGTAAATAATCAAGTTAGGTACGCCGAGAATTGGAGCGATGAAAAGGTTGCTCGTGGAAGGGCACGTGAAAGAGAACGAAAAGGAAAATTCTATTCGGTTGAGGCACCCAAAAAGAACGAGCCGGTGATTATAGAGCAGCTAAAGCCTAAATCCAGGTCAAAGTTAGAGCGACTAAAATCATTCTTTAACTTTTAAGTATTAAATAATTAAAGTTGCCGAAAGGAGGTATATAAGATGAGCAAGATAACAGTGAAAGTAAATAAAAGTGCCATTACCGGTAAATTTGTTTCTAATCAACAAGTCAAAAGTAGTCCTAAAACGACCTACGTGCAAACCGTTAAAAAATCCAGGTAGTTGCATTGATAATGATTTTTAAATAGCTATAGCGTTATGCTATGGCTATTTTTATATATTATAAAATAGGTAATGTATTTCCACAAACTTAAACTCATCTGATGGCAAAACATGATGGGACAGGAAGTGACTATCAGAAATTTTTTGAAAGCCTTTACGATAAGACGAATGTGCATTGATGGCAGTATTCGCTTCTGTTAATACGTTAGTCAGGCTTTTGTTTTTGACAAACGTAATCATGATGCCGTAGTTCTCCCGCCAGGTTAAATAGCCTAATAACTGATCAATGGTTTCTCCGTACAATTTCTGCCCGCCCCAAATTTTACATTCGCATACCAGGATATTCCCTTTGGCAATATTTAGATATATATCAGATTTGCCTTTGGCATTAAACGTTTCACCAGTCGCCTTACCTTGAAAAACAGTATTTAAACCGACCAGTAAAATATTACGAAAATCATTCTCTCCACTGGTTTCAAAAGTAGCAGGGGTCTTTTCAAATTGGGTTCCCTGGTTGTCCAGTATGTGAATAATATCCAATACTTTATCTCGGTCAATAACGTAGTTTTCGGGTTGTGTTGGATTCGGTTTTACCTTTTGAACAAGAGGTTTTGTATCCAGTTGTATCCGTTTAATAGCCTCGTCATCTTTCTTTTTTAACGGGATGCCTATTTGTTTGAATAAGGA
>JAQBOS010000359.1 GCA_028287925.1 Mucilaginibacter sp.
CGCTGCTGAACATGGCACACATGTAGCAGGTATAATAGCAGCAGTCAGAAACAATGGCATAGGTATAAACGGGATTGCTGATGACGTGCAGATCATGGCTGTCCGAGCGATTCCTAACGGAGATGAGCGTGATAAGGACGTCGCCAATGCCATACTTTACGCGGTTGATAACGGCGCCAGGGTCATAAATATGAGTTTTGGTAAGCCCTACTCCCCAGATAAAAAGATCGTAGATGAGGCGGTAAAATATGCTATGCAAAAAGGTGTATTGATCGTACATGCTGCGGGTAATTATGGGCAGGATCTCGATAACCCGAAGAATGTGTTTTATCCAACTCGTACTTATGCTGACGGCAGTGGTAATGCGGCAGCCTGGATTGAGGTAGGAGCTTCAGGCCGAAGCGATGATTCAACCCTTGTTGCTAATTTTTCAAACTACGGCAAATCTAAAGTAGATGTCTTCGCCCCAGGCGTACAAATTTATTCCACCGTGCCAGGAAACCACTATGAAAGTCAGAATGGCACAAGTATGGCTGCACCTTTGGTTTCCGGCTTGGCTGCCCTAATCTGGGAATATTACCCAAAACTTACTGCCATTCAAATAAAGGACATCATTATGAAAACCGTTACTAAAATCAATTATA
The DNA here is from genome assembly GCA_028287925.1 of Mucilaginibacter sp. GTDB lineage: Bacteria > Bacteroidota > Bacteroidia > Sphingobacteriales > Sphingobacteriaceae > Mucilaginibacter. The sequence goes on from JAQBOS010000359.1 coordinate 645, forward strand.
AGGTTATGGAAAATGGGAATAAAAAAGTTTTAGTCCCATTTTCTGATGTCTGTATATCTGGAGGCATTGTCAATGCCTATAACGCGCTAAAACTGGCGACAACCTATCATTAAATAAAAAATGAATTATTAAAATAAAACCATTATGAAATATCTAAAATTTATACTGTTATTAACAGCAACGCAGTTTATATTGGGCTGTAAAAAAGATAAAAACCTAAATGTAACTCAAATCACTTCATCACTAACGGTAATTAACGCAGTGCCGGGAAGCAGTCCTTTGGCGACAAACTTCAGTACCAACTATACTTTAACCAGCTATTATAAAAACGCATTGCGAATAAATTATGGCACCTTTAGTAGTAGTTATGAGTTTGGCTCACACAGTGGAACTACTCCACTGGAATTGTATCAATACCCTGATACCTTATCAAGTAGCACACCGCTCTATAAGCTTTCACTAAATTTGGGGTCAGGTAGCATACATACCCTTTTCTTAACAGGCTTGCTTAGTTCACCTGATACGTTATTTACAACGGATCATCCACGCTATCATTCATCCAGTGATAGCACAATGGGTGTAAGGTTCGTTAATCTTTCACCGGGTAGTAATCCTGTAAGCGTAGATATTCAAGGAAAAGCCAATGGTTCGGAGGTGAGTAGCCTTGCTTACAAGGGCATTACAGGATTTAAGAATTATGTCACGAATTCAACTGTTAGCAGTTATACTTTCGAATTCAAGGATGCGGCAACAGGTACTTTGTTGGGTATTTTTACAATGAACGGGATTAATAACGGCACAAACGGTGATACCCAAGACAATGCCTACCGCTTCAGGAATTTTACAATTGCTTTTTACGATGTACCTGGCAACCAAAACACTTTTTTGATTAACAACTATTAGGCTAAACGTGCAAATAGGAAAGAAAATACTTGCAATTATGATTGCAACAGGGATAAGTATGCCTGTTTTGGCCCAAACATCCAATTGGCAAAACAAAGATTTGCAACAAGACGGCTTATTAGGCATCTCGACCGAAAAAGCCTATCAGGACTTGTTAAAGGGGAAGAAAGCTAAAACAGTAATCGTCGGTATTGTGGACAGTGGGGTTGATACCTTGCAAGAAGACTTAAAACAGGTTATTTGGAACGATCCCAAAACCGGGCATCATGGTCGGAACTTTATCGGCCCCGAAACAGGCCGAGAAGATATTACAAACCTCGTTTCGGATAAAAAAATGTTTTATGATAGTTTAGCTTACACCCATGTCCCGGAACAATACCAGAAAGGTTACCAGGTCTACCGTAAGCTGGCCCCTCAACTGGAAAGCAAGATAAATGAAATGCAATCTTTCATTGAAAAGTTGGAACAATTAAATACCCCGGCTGTATCTTCTTTAATTAAATTAGCGCAGTTCCATTTGGAACACGGCCTTAATATCAATAACAATGAAGCCGATACTGCAAAAGGCAATGCCGATGTCAGTCCTGATCAACTCGACCCTTTACCACATCCCAACCTTACACCGATTCACGGCACGCATGTGGCAGGTATCATCGGTGCTGTAAGAGGAAATGGTATAGGTATGGATGGTATAGCCGATCATGTTCAGATCATAATGCTTAAAACAAACGGGAATATTCGTGAGCTAAGGGATAAAAGTCTGGCTTTGGCCATTCGGTTTGCTGTGGATCATGGAGCGAGGATCATCAATATGAGTTTCGGCAAACCTTATACCTGGGATAAAAAAGATGTGGATGACGCCGTAAAGTATGCTATGAAAAAAGATGTGTTGCTTATACATGCTGCTGGCAACTACGGACAAAACCTGGACTCCGAGGCACACTATCCAAATCCGGTTTATGCAGATAATAGCGGAACAGCAAGTGCATGGATCGAGGTAGGCGCTTCCGGTCCAAAGGACGATCAATCGTTAGCGGCAGATTTTTCCAATTATGGAAAAACTACCGTGGATGTATTTGCACCGGGAGTGGCCATTTACTCTACTTTACCCAGCAATAAATATGCCTTTGAAGACGGTACCAGCATGGCCGCGCCTGTTGTAGCCGGATTAGCAGCATTGATCCGGGAGTATTACCCAAACCTTACAGCGATACAGGTAAAGGACATTATCATGAAAACGGTAGTAAAGAGAGACGTATTGAAAGAAAAATGCGTATCAGGCGGAGTAATAAACGCCTACAATGCCTTAAAATTAGCAGCTACTTATTAATCATTAAAAATTCATATATGAACGTCACATCAAAAAAAATAACCGGTTTAACCTTTATGGCGATTTCCCCCTTATTACTCTTATTCAGCACTGCACCAACTTTTGCCCAAAAAACAGGTTTTTCAGGGACGTGGAAGGTCAACATACA
>JAQBOS010000371.1 GCA_028287925.1 Mucilaginibacter sp.
GCCCGCCTTAGCTATTTTACTGTTTGCCACGCAATTTAAGGCAACCCCGCCAGCCATAACCAGGTTTTTACTGCCGGTGATCTTTTGTGCCGTACCAGCCAATGCTACTATTATCAACTCGGTTACTTCCTGAGCGGCCAGCGCAAAGTTCATGTGCACCTGGTTGATCTCAGATTCAGGCTGCCGCCTTGGTATGCCAAATAATTTTTCCCATCTCTTATCATTTGCCATTCTTAATTTGATAGCAAAATCAAAATACTGCATATTAAGAATTATGGAACCATCTTCTTTCACATCAACCAGCTCAGCCAGGATCTTTTGTTTAAATTCAGCTGTCTGAGCAGAATCCGGATTACCATAAGGGGCTAATCCCATCAGTTTGTACTCGCCGCTGTTTACTTTGAAACCCAGGTAATACGTAAACGCCGAATATAATAACCCCATAGAATGCGGGAAATGAAGTTCTTTTAATATAGTTACCTGGTTAGCTTTTCCATGGCATATGGTAGTGGTTGCCCATTCGCCAACACCGTCAATAGTTAAAATGGCAGCATCATCAAATGGAGAAGGGTAATAAGCACTGGCCGCATGCGATAAATGATGTTCGGGAAATAACAGCGGCACGTTGGCACTTCCAAATTGCGCCATATTTTTACGGATTTGTTTTTTTATAAAAAGCTTTTCGTTAAGCCACACGGGCATGGCCTTAATAAAGCTCAGCAAACCTTTTGGCGCAAAGGCATGATAAGTTTCAAGCAGGCGTTCAAACTTCAGCATCGGTTTATCATAAAACGCCACAGCCGATAGTTCGTTATAATTCAACCCTGCCTCTTCTAAAACGTATTTTATGGCATTAACCGGGAAACCTGCATCGTGTTTTACCCGGCTAAACCGTTCTTCCTGGGCGGCGGCAATTATCTCACCATCAATAACGAGCGCTGCCGCACTGTCATGATAAAATGCCGAAATGCCGAGTATTGCAGTGGTCACCGGATACTAAAATAAAGTGTAAATAAAAGGGGCCAAAGCAGGCACACTTGCTAACACGATGAGGATAGAAAACAGCAGCAATATTACCACAAGCGGAATTAACCAGAATTTTTTTCGTGTCTTTAAAAAAAGAAATAGTTCTTTAAAAAATTCCATCGTTTTAAAATATATGTAAAAGATCAGATTTTGTATATAAATGATTCCTGTCTATCATAACAGACTGTCTGTTTTTTTTGAATTGCTTTAGTTGCATACTATCCTTTCCTAAAAGTCTTCTGATTAAGCCTACAGGGGTTACAATTAAAAAAAATATAATTGTCAATATTATTGCCGGGCTCACTATACTTAATAATTCAGATAGGCCAAACCAAACAACAGCAAAGGGATAAAAAATGACCGGTAAAACAATAGTAACCAGTATCAGTACAAATGCTGCTGCAACCAAATGATCGTTTTTATAATGCAGCGCAAAAATTAAAACAAGCAAAGTTGCAACCTGGCCAAATTCCATGCATTGCTTTTTGGAGATCCTGGACGAAAACTTTTTAGCTATTTTCATTTATCTATTGGCTTTTATTTTGTGTAAGAAGTAACAGGGCAGCCTTATTTTCAGGATCAGCCTTCAATACCTTTTGTGCATACTTTACTGCACCATCTTTATTACCCATGCCTGCCCAAGAGTTTGCTATCTGCAATAAAACAGTAACGTTTGTTGTGTCTCTTAAATATTGCTTTTCCAGGTGTATAATTAATTCCGTATTGCTTTTAACCGGAGCCAGGTTAAAGCCGGAAGAATTATTGCTTATAGCATAGTCAATATAGGTAATAGCGTCAGCCGGTTTACCCATTTTTAAATAGTTAACAAACAAATAACGCGCCTTGTTAAACGTTGGCGCCAGGTTAAATGATTTTTTGAAATAAAATAAAGTGTTTTCATCATCCTTAAGCTCGCCACTTAACATAGCGATGCGCTCATAAAGACCGGGATCTTCAGGATATTCCAGCGATAAACTTTCAAGCACATCTCTTGCCTTCAACAGTTCATGGCTGTTTAAATAGAATTCATATAAATTGTTCATTACATTGTCCCATCTTATATTCTCAAAAACAAGCTTATAGGCCAGTGTTTCTTCTTTAGATTCAATTTTGACAGCATCCAAAGCATGCGGATCATTGTATGGCCACCTCTTTTTAAGGTTAAGCACCCTGTAAACACCTGCTAGTGAATCAACCCTATTTTTTGGCATCTTTTCCAGTAGCTGTTTAAATATCATCCCGTTTCCATTAGTTGCAGGGATAACCCGGGATTGTTTAATGGCTTCATAAAACACATCAGACATTATTGCAAACCCTTTTAAATTGGGATGAACATGGTCTACCGTCAGTTCATCGCCTATAATATGATTACCGGCATTGTTCTCAAAAGCAGCTTTCGTATCCACGAGGTGTGTTCCGGGATATTTATTACATAAACTCACCAATATTTCATTAAACTGTTCAGGTGCTCTGAATCTTAAGCCATCCAGATCTTTGGCTTTTAAATAGTACTTTTTAGCGTCCGCAAAATCGCTTTGTTTATAGGCAATTTGCCCTAAATAGTAATTGCAAACTGCGCTTGAGCTATATAATTGATCCGCTTTTTTTAACCAGGTTATGGCTGAGTTTAAATCGTTTTTTGCAAAATCATTAATCCCGGCTGTTAAGCTAACCTTAAATTCCGGCGATTTACTACCGGGGTCAAAGCTTATAAAGGGCTTCAGATCCTTTTCATTACTTACCAGGTTGCTTACAAAAAGCGGAATGTGTTTTCTACCAAACAGATTCATTATTTCGCCCATGTTATCGCTAAACTGAGTGATGCCTTTTTCATACAGATCAGAATGATAAGGAATTTCCTGTTTGGCAACCATAAGCTGCATTCTGTCGCCGCCGGGCCTTACGCCGCCTGGTCTAAAAGTATTTTTTATTCCACCGTAAAGGTTAATGACCAGTTGCGCCAGCCGCAAATCGCGCAGTCCAAGTACAAAATTTATAACGCCGGGATTACTACCCAGGGTTTGGGTTGACGCGGCTCCCAAGGCACCATAAAATTCGTTATGGCCCGTATAGATCAATACAGCATCCGGTTCATAATTTACAATTTCTTTAGCAAAATCCAATACAGTATATGAGTTTACTGCAGTTAAAGAGAGGTTAATTATTTCAAAATTTTTATCGGGATAAGTATGCGTTAGCCTGTACTGCAGCCACCTGTGGAAAGAGCCATTATGAAAATAAGGATAGCCAATGGTGGTTGATTCTCCAAGTACAAATATTCGTAACGTATTGCTGTCCTTTTTCTTTTTAAATACCTCGCTGTTTCCTTTTGTGGCAATTTGCTGCTCGGTAAAAAACTTTTTTGACGCATCCGGATTAAATACCAGGTAATCTTTATCGCCATTATATTCAATAAAAAGACTGTAGTTATTGCCGTAATTAAATATTCTTAAAAACAGCTCCAATAAAAACAAAATAAGCAAAGGGATCAGTATAATACTGATCCCTTTAAATAAAATTATCCTTTTTTTAGATGTCCCCTTTGTTAAAGGCTGTGATGATTTTTTTGACATGAATTAGCTCATCATTTGTTCAAAACAGGTACATCTAAAGTACAAATTAATAACCGGCATTTTGCTTCCATTGCGGATTAAGCGTCATTTCGGTAAAAGGAATAGGCGCCAGGTATTTATCAGCGACATTTATTCCCCCCGGAATTGAATTTTCTACAGGATTCCTTGCAGCAATAACAGCCGGAAGCAATTGCAAACGAACAATATCAAACCAGCGCATGCCAAATTCGCCGGCGAACTCATATGCCCTTTCATTTACTACAGCATCACGGAATGCTGTTTGGGAAAGCCCCGGCGTTAACGGAGTCTCACCTGCACGCGCACGTACCATATTAATAGCGGCATAACCTGCTCCGGTAGGGCCGCCACCAGCCATATCAGTCGCTTCTGCATAATCCAGCAAAACCTGCGGATAACGAATAATAATCGTCGCTTTATTGGTGCTCGGCTGCATGTCAATGATCTGGGTAGCTGTTTCTTTAACACCGTCGCCGTTAAGCCCTGCCCTGAATTTTTTGTAATAGGGGTGTCGCGCATGTGTTGTCGGCGAATCCCACGGAGTAAGCGTAAAGGTTACTTTATCTGCATTTCTTAACTTAAGTGTAGTATAAAAAGTAAGATCGGTTCTTGAACATACCGGCGCATTTTTAAAGAAATTTATCTCAGGATAAACATCATCCCACCCGCTATTTCCGTTAAGCGCTACCTCATCCAATGGGACATTTGTAGATCCAAAACTACGGTTAGGTAAGTTGCCAACAACACTGTATTCCAATTCAAAAATAGATTCCGAACAATTGTTAGTAGTAAAAACCTGGTCGTAAGGTGTATTTAAATTATATGCACCTGCCTGCATAACAACATTAGCTTCTGTAGCAGCCAGGGCATAATTGCTGGTTTGATTTAGCGGCCAGCCAGCCATGGTTAAGTAAACATCTGCTAAGCAAGCACTTGCCGAATAGGTGGTTGGCCTTCCCTGGGTTGGCGTTGAACCCAACATTTTTTTGGCGGTTTGTAAATCGCTTATTATCTGTGCATAAACCGAAGCAACATCAGCTCTTGGGGGCCTTGCATCCAGGCTTTGAGGAGCTAATACCAGCGGCAACGGGCCAAATGTTCTTACCAGGTAGTAATAACATAATCCCCTTATAAAATAACACTGACCTGCCGCTTCGCTTTTTAAGGCATCAGTTGAATTAACTTTAGCGTAGTTGGCAATGATATTATTTGCCTGGTAAACTGCCGCCCAAGGCCCCTGCCATTGGTTTAGCATACTTTGATTTGCGCTATTGCCTGATAATTTGTCAAAATCACGCATATCAGCCTTATTTAAGGCCGGATCGGTTGTTAAGTCATCAGAGCCAAAATATGAGGTTTCCTTACTGGTAAATCCCCATGCGCCATCCCTGGCAAGCTGGATATACATGGCATTAACTGAAGCGTCAAGGTCGTTTTGCGTTTGAAAATAGGATGCCGGCGTTAAGGTAGCTTTAGGGTCCTCTTTAAGTTTCACACAGCCCGTAACCGCAATTAAAGCAAGCAAGGCAAATAGTAGTGAATATTTAGTTTTCATCTCAAATATTTTAATAGTTGTTGTTATCAATTCAATTTACAAACCCAGTCTTATACCAAATGTATATGTCTTAGGATTGGGGATTACACCAAACTCCTGTCCCTGGGTAATGGCGTTTGTTGCATTATCAATTTCAGGGTCATATCCTTTGTAGGGCGTAATGGTAAACAGGTTTTGCCCGCTTACATAAACCTCAAGGCTGTTAACTTTTACTCTCTTTAACCATTCAGCGGGTACGCGGTAAGTAAGCGACAGGTTTTTTAATTTTGCATAGCTGGAATTATATACATAACGGCTGCTATTGTTGAAATTAACGTTTGAAGAACTCCATGCAGGGTTATCTGTCTGATGATTTGGGGTCCACAAATTTTCAGGTACAGCCTGTATAGTTGTGGCATTTTTCATATCACCCAATCCACCCCACAGGTATGCCTGCGTTTGAGAAAAGATCTGGCTTCCCTGCTGCCCCTGGATCATGACGCTTAAGGTGAAATTTTTATAGGATACATCATTAATAAACCCATATGTAAACTTCGGAGTGGCATTACCTAATGTTTCATAGTCAGATGAGTTATAAACATGATCGCCATTTAAGTCGGCATATTTCGCATCGCCTGGCTGCATATGATATAAGGCAGCTTCCGCAGCTTCGCTGGTTTTCCAGGTACCTAAAAATTTATACCCGTAAAATTCACCTAATGGCTGGCCAACCTTTAAAATTGCGTTAACTGTATTATTTCCACCGCTTACTACCTGGTTATCCAGTCCACCAAGGTCGGTTACTTTATTACGGTTAATGGATACGTTTAAATTAGTAGTCCATTTAAAACTTGATGATGCAACCGGAGTCCCTCCCAAAGAAAATTCAACACCATTGTTTGAAAGGCTGCCAATATTACGCTGATAGCTACCACCACCATCATAATAAGGGGCCGGGTAAGCGTATAACAAATTGGTAATATTGTTTTTATAGGCATCAGCTGTAAACGTTAGCCTTCCCTTTAAAAAGGCAATGTCAACACCTAAGTCATAGGCTGTTTTAACCTCCCATTTAAGCGATGTTGATACCCCTGATCCTAACGGGGTAGCTACACTTGGAGTTCCTGCAGCCCCGGGTGAACCCCCATTGTAATAATAGGCAGGCTGAGCACCCGGCGATTGTCCCGGCGCAGTACCAATTTGTGCTATAGTTGAATATGCGCCTACGTTTTGATTACCGGTTTGGCCGTAAGTTGCACGAATTTTTAAGTCCGAAATTACTTTTGAATCTTTTAAAAAGTCTTCGTTAGTTGCATTCCAGCTTAACCCAACAGAAGGGAATGTACTGTACTTTTGGATCAGATGTGAAGATCCGTCTGTACGCACACTTGCGGTAAGGAAATATTTGTCTTTATAAGAATAATTAACCCTCGCTAAATAGGATACCAGGGCATCTGCAGTATAACTGGAGCTGGTTTGCTGAGAGTTACCCAAACCTAAATTATAATAACCCAATCCGTAAGTTGACAGGCCTTTGGATGTAGCTATAAAACCACTGCTTGTACCTGATTGTACCTCATATAAACCGGTAGCAGTTATTGAATGATCGCCAAACTTGTGTTTGTAAGTAAGGAAATTACTGCTTAAATAACTATGAGACTTAGTTGTTTCGTTATTAATGTAACCTGCGCCGGAGTCATACTGACTTGTTCCGGGCCCATATAACCTTTGCAGGTAGTTTTGGCCTATAGAGTAAACATCTGTCGAAGTAAATGTCAGGTCGTTTATTATATGATAAGTAAATATTCCCGTTCCGTTAAGGTTCGTAGCAGATCCGTCATCGGCCTGGCTTAAAGCCTGCGCAACAGGATTAAATTGGATAGATGCATATTTTGAGTGATTGATAAATGCACCGGAAGCATCTCTTATTGGGGATGTAGGGTCCCATTCAACTGCCTGGTTAAACGGATCGCCCAAACCACCGCCATAACTATTATTGTGGTTTTGAGGAAGAGATGCTGATAGGATAACTCTCAAA
>JAQBOS010000388.1 GCA_028287925.1 Mucilaginibacter sp.
CCCGGTGAAGAAGGCTGGAACGAGGCTGTTGCTATGCGGGTACTGGCAGATCATATTCGCGCCATCAGCTTTGCTATTGCTGATGGACAATTGCCGTCAAATAACAAAGCTGGTTATGTGATTCGCAGGATCTTGCGGAGGGCTGTTAGATATAGCTATCAATATTTAGACTTTAAGGAGCCATTTTTAAATCAACTAGTGCCTTTGCTGGCAGAGCAGTTTAAAGGGGTGTTTGATAATTTAGTTGGGCAGAAGGATTTTGTGCAGAAAGTTGTTTTGGAGGAGGAAAACTCTTTTCTAAGAACTTTAGAAAAAGGATTAAAAAGATTTGAAAATTATCTTTCAAGATCCGAATCGATTGGTAAGGAATTACAAAGAATAGATAGTATAGAAGCAATCCCCGGATTTGATATTAGTGATAAAACTATTACAGGGAAATTCGCGTTTGAACTATTTGATACATATGGCTTTCCCATTGATTTAACACAACTCATCGCACGTGAAAGGAGCCTTGAAGTTGATATGGTTGAGTTTGAAAGATTTTTAGAGTTTCAGAAAAAACAATCCCGCGCAGCCACTGCCATTGATACAGGCGATTGGGTTGTTTTAAAAGATAATGACACTGTTGAGTTTACCGGCTACGATGAAACTGAAAGCATTGCCCATATTGTAAAATATCGTAAAGTAAAAGCAAAAGGAACCGAACAATACCAGGTAGTATTGGATAAAACTCCTTTCTATGCTGAAAGCGGTGGACAGGTAGGCGACAAAGGTGAGCTGGTTTTTCCGGACGGGGAGATTATTTATGTTACGGATACTAAAAAAGAGAACGGCTTGATCATTCATTATGTGGATAAGCTGCCGGAAGATATTGATGATGCCTTAACTGCCATTGTTGATTCGTCATTACGGAACCGTACCAACAGTAACCACAGCGCTACACACTTGTTGCATGCTGCTATGAAACAGGTATTGGGTACGCATGTTAATCAAAAAGGCTCGTTAGTAAATTCAGATTACCTGCGGTTTGACTTTTCGCATTTTGCAAAAGTAACGGATGATGAGCTGGCACAGATAGAAGCCATAGTTAACCAGAAAGTACGCGAGAACATCCCGCTTAAAGAGGAGCGGAGTGTAGTTTACGCAGAAGCCATCACCAGCGGTGTAACAGCCCTGTTTGGCGAAAAGTATGGTGAGTATGTGCGCGTAATTACTTTTGATGATGAATTTAGCAAAGAGCTTTGCGGTGGTACGCATGTTAAAGCTACGGGGCAAATAGGGTTCTTTAAAATTATCAGCGAAAGCGCTGTTGCCGCAGGGGTAAGGCGAATCGAGGCCATTACAGGCATTGCAGCCGAAGATTATATTATTGCACAAGATAAGCTGGTGCAGCAATTAAAAGAGCTGCTGAAAAATCCGAAAGACCTTTCGAAAAGTGTTGAAAGCCTGCTTGAAGAAAACTCAAAGCTTAAAAAGGAGATCGAAAAATCAGTTCTTGAAAAATCAGCGGGTTTAAAAAATGAGCTGGCTGAAAAAGTTGAGCAGGTAAACGGCATTAATTTCATCGCCCAAAAAGTACAACTACCCAACGCAGATGCCATAAAGAATTTGGCTTACCAGCTAAAGGATATCGTTTCAGACCTGTTCCTTGTATTGGCTGCTGATATTGATGGCAAGCCATCGTTAACAGTAATGATAGCTGAGAATCTTGTGAAAGAAAAAGGTTTAAATGCCGGCAACATCGTACGTGAACTGGCTAAAGAGATCAAAGGTGGTGGCGGCGGTCAGCCGTTTTTTGCTACAGCAGGGGGAAGCGATATTAGCGGGTTGGATAAAGCATTGGAAAAGGCGAGGAGCTTTATAGCATGATTAGATTTGACAACTTTTTAAAAGTTGTCAAATCTTGTGTCCTTCGCCCGAATTGTAAATTCAGAGTATTAGAAGTAACAAAATCAGATAACTATACGTTAATTACTTTAGAAGAGGTTAAGTAATGATAAGTGCAATAGAAGATAAAAACAACATCAATGCGATCAATGAAAATGATTTAACCAGGATCAGCGGATTGCTTTTTGAGTCGTTTTTTATAAACAGGCCTTATAAAAGAGAGTCTACCGTGAATTATAAAGAAAGCATGATCGATAGCTTTATAGATTTACTTAATAAAATGCTGGGACAACAAACGGGATTATCAAAAGAAAAAAAGCTTGACACTATAATTCTTCTGGATAAACTTAAAACTCAAAAGGAAAACCTGGAATTAATTAAATCAAATATTTCGACTTCTGATATCCAGCAGGCTTCTAAGAGATTATCTAAAAAATCTCAATCAGCCTTTGAATCAAAATAAATTAATTATTAAAATTGTCAAATCTGACATATCACTGCTTATTTTTCGCCTCCTTATCGCATTAATAAGTAATAACTTTATATTTGGGCAGTAATAAAGGATAAACCATCGCCGCATTTTATTTATATGACAAGTCTTACAGCCGGGATAGGTGACAACTATGAGTTAGTTGTCGGGTTAGAGGTTCACGCACAATTATCCACTTTAAGTAAAGTGTTCTCTTCAGATTCAGCCGCTTTTGGCGCGGGGCCTAATGAACACATCAGCGCAATATCTTTGGGACATCCGGGTACTTTGCCCAAGCTCAATAAAAGAGCGGTTGAATATGCTGTAAAAATGGGGCTTGCCTGCAATTGCACCATAAACCTGCACAATACCTTCGCCCGTAAAAATTATTTTTATGCCGATCTGCCTAAAGGTTACCAGATAACCCAGGATCAGCACCCTATCTGTTTAGGCGGATCTGTACTGGTTAGACTGGCTGATCATACTAAAAATATAGCTATCCATCATATTCACCTGGAAGAAGATGCCGGCAAAAGCATGCACGACCAGCACCATGCCGATTCGCTGATAGATTTGAACAGGGCGGGGGTGCCCCTAATTGAAATTGTTACCGAGCCTGATATGCGCAGCAGCGAGGAAGCGGTGCAGTTTTTAACAGAGATCCGTAAGCTTGTTCGTTACATTGATGTTTGTGACGGGAACATGGAAGAGGGCAGCCTGCGTTGCGATGCTAATATCTCGGTGAGGCTTAAGGGGCAAACCACTTATGGCAATCGTTGTGAGGTTAAGAATCTGAATTCCATCCGTAATGTGCAGCGAGCTATTGAGCACGAGTTTGAACGCCAGGTTAATATTATTGAAAACGGCGGTCATATCGACCAAAATACATTGAATTTCAATGCGGATACCGGCGAAACCTCCGTTTTACGGTCGAAGGAGATGGCTAATGATTATCGCTATTTTCCTGAGCCGGATCTTACCCCGTTAGCATTAAACCAGGAATATATAAACAGGGTACTTAGTACAATGCCTGTGCTTCCAAATGCGCTGTATAATAAATATACCATGCAATTGGGCCTGTCTGATTATGATGCAGGCGTTATAACTGCCGATAGAGATTTTGCGTCGTATTTTGAAGCGCTTATTGCCAGCACGGATAATTATAAAGCAGCGGCAAACTGGTTGATGGGATCTGTTAAGTCTTATTTAAATGACAGCGGGATCTCTGTTAGTGATTTTAAACTGAAGCCTGGAACCCTGGCCGGATTGATCCAG
>JAQBOS010000398.1 GCA_028287925.1 Mucilaginibacter sp.
GAAATCAAACCTGTAAGTATAAAGACCCACAAGCTGAGGCTAACGTGATATGGAAAAGTTTGCAGCCATTTGTTCATCAGTAACCAGGCTACGGGCGATGCAATGGTAAAGGAGATCATTACCAGCACTAAAAAATCTTTTGAAAGTAATGTAGCGATACGCGCTACAGAGGCACCAAGCACTTTACGAATGCCAATTTCCTTAGTTCTGCTTTCGGCCATACAGGCGGCCAGTGCAAATAAACCCATGCACGAAATAAAGATGGTTAAGCCTGCGAATACCGCAGCCAGTGTTCCGGTATGCTTATCATCCCGGAATCTTATGCTATAAGCTTCATCAACAACTTTATAGTCGAACGGATAGTCAGGATTATATTTTTTAAAGATGGTGCTGATCTTTTTAATGTTGTCAGCTATCGGATTTTTAGGGGTTAATCTGAGGGTTATTGTTCCGAATTGTTTTTTAGCCCCCTTTATAACAGCTGGCTGCGCTGCCTGGTAAGGCCAGCCGGCTACAAAATTCTTTACAACGCCAACAATGTGCAGGTTACCGTCCCAGCTTTTTATGTTTAAACCCACAGGGTTTTTTAGCCCCATGGTTTTAACTGCTGATTCAGTAAGTAATACAGCTGCCGAGTCTGACGGATAGGTGGCTACGTCGATATCCCGGCCTGCCAGCAACGGCAAACCCATTGTTTTTGAAAAGTTTTTATCGGTTAAATACTGTGTAAATGATAAGCGGACCTTAGGGTCTTTTCCAGGCCATTCATAATTATCAATGTTATTCCAAATGTCAGTAATTGGCGAGTTTGTCCTGGTTATGCTGGTTATAACGCCGCTGTTTACCAATTCATCATTTATTGAAGCGAAATTCTTTTGGATGTTCCCCTTCATATAAATATAAACCAGGTTATTTTTATTATAGCCTGTATCGCGATTTTGCGCGTAGCTTATCTGCTTGTATATTACCGTTGTGCAAATGATGAAAGCAATGGCAAAGGTAAACTGCACAACCACCAAAACTTTACGTGGGGCAATCAGCGTTCGGCCAGGTTTAAACGCCCCTTTTAATATATGAATGGGTTTAAAGGCCGACAAATAAAATGCCGGATAGCTGCCTGCAATTATGCCGGTAAACAACACGAAACCAATGCCTGTTAGCCAGAAATACAAATTGCTCATTGGGATGGTTAGCTCTTTACCAATAAGTGCATTAAACCAGGGGAGGCATAGCTGTACTATAAGCAACCCAGAAACACCAGCCAATATGGCTATTAGCACCGATTCGCCAAGGAACTGTTTTATCAGCCAGCTTTTACCCGCTCCTGCAACCTTGCGGATGCCCACCTCCCTTGCACGTTTGGTGCTGCGTGCAGTGCCCAGGTTCATATAATTAATGCAGGCTATCAACATTATTAAAGCGGCTATTATGCCAAATAGCCGTACCATAACAATTTGCCCGCCGACAAATTTGCCGTTTTCAAAATCAGAATACAGCCACCATTTACTCATCGGATGTACAAATACATCATTGCGGGCATCGGCATTATGTAACCTGTAAACATTACGGAAGCTTTTGTTGGCAGCTTCTTCGCTAACCCCATGTTTTAGCAGCACAAATGTTTGGATATAATAAGAGTCCCATTTGGAATTGTCCCAGCCAACCTCTTTCATATAGTTCCATGGTACAAGGTACTCAAAGTTAAAGGCCGTATTATTAGGGAGGTCCTTCATCACCGCTGTTACCGTAAAATTAGCTATGCTGTCAACCTTTATTATTTTACCCATCGGGTCGGCATCGCCAAAAAGCCTGCGGGCCAGTTTCTGCGTCAGCACAATGGAGTGGGGACTGCTTAATGCAGTTGCCGTACTACCCTTTAACAATGGGTAGCTAAAGATCTTAAAAAAACCTGGATCTGTTAAATAGCCCTGTGTTTCAACCTGTTTTTGTTTTGTTTTTAATACAAAAGCACCAACCCAGTTAAGCCGGGTCATCTCTTCCACCTGCGGATATTCAGCTTTTAGCGTTGGCCCCATAACGGTTGGCATTCCACTCCAGGCCTGTACCTTGCCGTCAATCTTCGTACGGTTAAAAACCTGGTAAACCCGGTCTTTATTTTTATGGAACTGATCATAACTCAGCTGATTCTGGATCCATAATAAAATTAAAACCGCACTTGCAATGCCGATAGCTAACCCGCTGATGTTTATGAATGAGACCCCTTTGTTATGCTGAATATTGCGAACGGTGAGCTTAAAAAACAGCCTGAACATCATCAGCTCTTTAACCAAACCCTTTAAAAGACCTGGCTGTTTTTTAGTATTTGGAAGATAGTATTCAGTGCCGGTTCCAGCAAGCTCTCTTGCTGCACCATTTTGTACTTCAGCTAAATATGACAATTGCCCCCTGATAATTTCCGCTTTTTTTAACAGCGCCAGGATCTCTGCCAATGTTACCTGCGGTTCGGGATCTTCATAAAGTTCGAGAAACTCTTTCACTGCAATAAACATATCGTGGTTTGTACCAAGAAGGTAATGCAGCTCGCTAAGCTCCTTTTCAGAAGCCTCGCCCGAGATGAATTTTTCTACTAAGTACCAGATATGTTCTTCCATATTTTATGGATAAGTATGTCTTATTGATCTTGATGTTCACCTTTGCCACACATTTTATGCCATGTGCTTAAACAATTGATATTCAATTAATAATATAAAAATAAAAATACGGTTTTGTTCAGTACCGAACAATCATTGTTCACTATAGGACGACGGTTATAAAACGAATGTTGCAGGTGCCGCTTTTTAAATAATAAAAGATTTGGATTTCATTGGCAAATACAATTAATACGCCAGCTAACTGTGAATGATTTTTTTGAATAAATTGAGTATAAATTTTTACAGCTACTATTCGTTTTGCTCATTTTTACATAAACCCTGATCGCATCTTTATATAAGATATATTCGTATTAATAATAACGATTAAAAAACTATCTCTTCCACTCTGTTTCGTGCTAAAGAACTTTGAGAAAGAAAAATAATATTAAAAAGGATGACGACTAAAGTGGACAAGAAAATTTCAGAGAAAGCCTTTAATTTTGAACTTTTTTTCGACCTGTCGCCTGACATGCTATGCATTGCCGGTTACGATGGATATTTTAAACGGATAAACCCTTCCGTTTCAAAACTGTTAGGTTATACTAATGAAGAATTGTTTTCAAAACCCATCCATGAATTTATTCACCCGGAAGACAGGCATATCACCGCCAAACACCGGGAAAACCTTTTAAATGATATTCCGCTTTTAAATTTTGAAAACCGGTATGTAACAAAAAGCGGGGAAATTGTTTGGCTGCACTGGACTTCAATGCCGATTGACAGCAAGAAAATTGTTTTTGCCATTGCTAAAAACATCACCCATAAAAAGAAACTTGAAGAAGACCGCAACCTGTTACTTACAAACCTAACGCAACTTAATAATGATTTAAAGCAACTGGCTTTTATGACATCGCATGATTTGCGGACCCCCGTAAGTAACCTGCTATCTGTTTTTAGCCTTTTAGATGTTTCCAAAATACAGGATGAAGAAACGCTTGAGTTTATAAATATCCTGAAAACAACTACCGATAGCTTAAAATCAACCTTAAATAATTATGTAGATATTTTGATTCAAAAAAACAGCTTAAATGTATACGTAGAAGAGTTGAGTTTAAATGATTGTTTAAATGCAGTGCTGCAATCATCGCAATCATTAATTAAAAACTCAAAAGTTATACTGAATGTTGATTTTTCGGCGGTTGAACATGTTAACTTTAATAAAGCTTACCTGGAAAGCATATTTCTGAATTTGATCACCAACTCAATAAAATATGCGAAACCCGATGGTTTCCCGGATATTTCCATCTCATCTAAAAAAGTTAACGGCGTAAATCAGTTAATTTTTGCTGATAAAGGGTTAGGCTTTGATATGAATAAGGTAAAGGACAAGATCTTTGGCTTTAAACAAAAATTTCATGAACATACCGATAGCAAAGGCATAGGGCTTTACCTGGTATATAACCACATTACAAACCTGGGCGGCCATATTGCTATAAAAAGTAAAATAAACGAGGGAGTAAAGTTTACTATATCATTTAAAGATTAGGGCCTTTCGGGATCGTTCCCAGTTCTTCTATCTTTTTGAAATTTTGTTCTGCTACGCGGCATAAATTAGCCCAACCTTGATGGCGCAACACCATAAGCCTTTTTAAAAGCAAATGAAAAGTGCGAAAAATCTTTAAAGCCCACTTCCATATAAACGTCTGATGTTTTCCAGCCTTTTTCTTTGAGCAGGAAATAGGCATCATTAAGCCGTTTATGCTGCAGCCATTTGTTAGGCGATGTGTTAAAGATCTTTTCAAAATCCCGTTTAAATGTTGCAAGGCTGCGGCCGGTTAGGTAGGCAAAGCGGCTTATGTCAACATTAAATTTATAATGCTCGTTCATGTAAGCCTCGAGGTCAATTTTGCCAGGTTCGCTAAAGTCGAAAAGAACATTCTTTAACTCCGGATTGGTTTCCAGCAATATCATTATGGCTTCCTTAACCTTTAAATTGGTCAGCATTTTATTGGTATTGCCCGAGCCATCCATATATGGCGCTAACGATTCAATATAATTTTTGAACAGGTTATTGGGTTGCAGCAATAAGGCGCTTTCGCCAATATAAGGGCCGGTCATCTGCACATTCATCTCTCCACTTACACTGCGCAGGGTATCCTTATCCATCACAATAGATATGGTTTTAAATTCGCCGCCTTTGGGTGGGTGCTTGGCAAATTTTGCCAGCTGGTTTTTACGGATAAACCTGAAATCGCCCCCCTTAAACACATACATTTTGCCATTCATATACAGATCCGAGCTGCCCGACAGAATGTAGCCAAAAATATGATCGGCAATAAACTGCTCACCCTCCCGGCTGGTATGAGAGTAGCAGGAGTAGAGTATTTTGGGTGATGTTTTTCCTTCGATCTTAGGCATATTATCAAATTTAATATTAATGTGAAGACGATGTGCGGATTTTGGATGTGCAAATGTGCGGATTTGAAGACGATGTGCAAATGTGTGAGTGAAAAACCCGGCGGAATTTTCTATTTTTCATCCGCACATTTGCATATCTGCACATTCGCACATCATCTTACCATCCGCACATCATCTTCAAATCCTCACATTATTTTACATTCAAGATCGCTTTTCCTGCCGCCGTATCTAAAAAGTTCTCTGCCTCGTCATAATCTGTTGAAAGGCTTACGGGCAGCCATTTTTCCAGCTCGGCCTGGCGGGCCTCATCAGCAAGCTTTAATATACCTATGGCTTCGCTGCCTAATACCAAATGTACCGGTGGCTCTGGGCTGTTGGCCAGATCGATCATTGCTTTCGCTGCTTTGTCCGGATCGCCCATGGGTACAAATTTACCGCTTGCAAAATAATCGGCACGCTGATCTACCGTAGTTTCATAACCTTCCAGTTTTGGTGCAAAGCTCATGGACGCGCCTGCCCAATCCGTACGAAAGCCGCCCGGTTCAACGCTGGTAACAAATATACCAAGCGGCGCAACCTCTTTTGCCAAAGCCTCGCTAAAACCACCAAGGCCAAATTTTGCAGCCTGGTACATACTTAAACCTGCGTTGCCTACACGGCCACCAACAGAACTGATCTGCAAAATGCGGCCCGAACGCTGCTTGCGCATATACGGCAGTACAGCACGGGTAACCTCAATAGGTGCGTAAAGGTTAGTTTCCAGCTGGCTGCGAACTTGTTCAGCAGTAAATGCCTCAGCAGCACCAATAATCCCAAACCCTGCATTGTTTACCAGTATATCAATTTTACCAAAATGGGTCACGGCATCAGCAACGGCTGCATAAATTTTGCCATGATTTGTAACATCAAGTTTTATAGGATATACCTGATCTGGGTATTTTTCAACCAGATCATTTAATGTATCTGTATTTCTTGCTGTTGCTGCAACGCTATCGCCGCTTGCCAGCACTGCTTCTGTAAGGCTGCGCCCTAATCCGCGGGAGCTGCCTGTTATAAACCAAATTTTTGTCATCGCTTTTAGATTTTGTTTATACAAAGGTAACCCCTTAAGCAGGCTATAGTTTTGTTGAAAGGCTCAATCTATTTTGTTAGAAAGCTCATCTTTTGTAGCGATGGATTTTAATCCATCCTGAACAAAAAAATAAGTTAAAAAATATTTGCGTAAGCAAATGCTTACATATATATTTGTAAGCGTTCACTTACATATTAATTACGCTGATGAGAAGAGATGTTTTCCAGGCCATTGCCGACCCAACCCGTAGAGAGATAATAAACTTAATAGCGTTTAACCCATTAAACCTGAATGCCATTGCCGATAACTTTGAAGTAAGCCGGCCGGCCATATCGCAGCATATTAAAATTTTAATAGCGTGTGGGCTAATCAATGTTAAGAAGCAGGGCCGGGAAAGATATTGCGAAGCCAGTCTTCAGCAGCTGAATGAGGTATCAATCTGGATTGAGAAATACAGACAGCTGTGGGAAGTGAAATTCAACAGGCTGGATGACCTGCTGGATAAAATGAAAAATGACACGCCCGAACAATAGGTAAGGGCGTATTGCATACGCCCCACTAGCAAGGCAGGGTGTGTGCAGGCATGTAACAGTGGAGGCGGGGGCGTATGCGATACGCCCCTACGGACAAAAAATAAACAAAATCAAAAACATAAAATTATGGAAACTAAAAACGAAACCAGCATTAAAGCCGAACCAGGCAAACAGGAAATTTTTATAACCCGTGAGTTTGAAGCATCACGCGAGATTGTTTTTAAAGCTTTTACAACACCCGAGCTAATTGTTCAGTGGCTTGGTCCGCGTGAGCTTAAAATACGGCTTGATAAATTTGAGCCAAAAAGTGGAGGCTCATACCGTTATGTCCATATTGACCCTGCAGGTAACGAGTATGGCTTTCATGGTGTAGTGCATGAAGTTTTGGCTCCTGAGCGTGTGATCCAGACATTTGAGTTTGAAGGATTGCCTGAAACAGGGCACGTAGTATTGGAAACAGCAAGGTTTGAGGCACTTCCCGGTAACCGTACCAGGTTGACCATGCAATCGGTATTTCAATCTGTT
The DNA here is from genome assembly GCA_028287925.1 of Mucilaginibacter sp. Classification (GTDB taxonomy): domain Bacteria; phylum Bacteroidota; class Bacteroidia; order Sphingobacteriales; family Sphingobacteriaceae; genus Mucilaginibacter. Next base: position 7,140 of record JAQBOS010000398.1, read on the forward strand.
ACCGATAGGGATGGGATGCTGCAGGCGGGCATGGAGCGTGGGGTGAACGATTCACATGCCCGTTTGGATGAGCTTTTTGCTAAGGAGCTTGTGTGAATAAATAAACAATTTGTCATTCTGAGCGAGAGCGAAGAATCTTCAGCGCTTAACAGAAACGCTGGACAAGTATAATGGCTACCTGACAGTAGTATAAGATTTTTCGCTGAAGCTCAAGAGATAGTTCTTCACTGCGTTGAATGACAAAAAAGGATTAGTTAATATTAAGGACTTGCAACA
>JAQBOS010000402.1 GCA_028287925.1 Mucilaginibacter sp.
TAAGCGGTTATCATAATTACGCAAACTGCAGGTTTCCATTCCTTAATTTTACGCAGCCAGTATAAACCTTCATTACCGGTATTAATGGCACTATTAAAGTTCATGTCAAGCAAAACAAGGTCAACCTGGTTACGTTGAAGCAGCCAGTTAAGGTTTTCGGGGTTCTTTTCAGTTATAATTTCCTGTGCCTCGGTTTTAAGCAAAAGCTTTACCGCCGTAAGTACATCGGGGTCATCATCAACAATTAATACTGTAGCTTTTTTTAGTATCATTCTTTAGTTAGTCATTTGTTATTGGTCATTAGTCATTGGTTGTTCCAAATGGCCGTTGCCAATAATACTATATTTATCCGTAAATGTTATAATTTTATACTGTCAGCTTATTACGATACCTGTTAGTAACAATTTCTATGCTAAAAGCTGTTTAGGCAATAAATATGGGTAATAAATTGCTATTTGAAAATTATAACTTTACATATACTGCAATAAACCAATAAACTATATAAACAAGTACATGAATGACTAATGATCAATGATTAATGACTTCTAAAAAGCATTGTATCATAACCGTACACATGATGTAACAGAAGCGTACGCTTCAATTTGGTATTTTAGCTTTAAAATACTGAAAAACAGCCACTTAATTTGTGGCATGTGTTTTTGTAACTAATAACAAAATATAAATTAATAAACACAGTGGACAGAGTAATTGAAAAAAAGACCTGGAATACCAAAAGGATACTAACTATAGCCGGAATAACGGGCATTGTTTTACTAATTGGCGGAAGCATTTATTTTACCTCGGGTAAGAGTAAACTTGATGTTGATACCGAACGACTAACTATAAGTGAAATTAAAAAAGGCCCATTCCAGGAGTTTATCCCTGTTAATGGCGTGGTAATGCCGCTTACTACCATTTGGCTGGATGCATCAGACGGTGGTCTCGTTGAAGAAAAATATGTTGATGATGGCGCCATATTAAAAGCGGGCGATCCTATTTTAAGAATGTCTAATACGGAGCTTGAACTTAATTTGGCTACCCAGGAAACTAATGTATATGCTCAGCAGATCCAAATGCAGATCTCACACACGCAGGAACAGACAGCAACTATCAGTAAATTAAATAATATGGCTGATGTGGATGTAGCCTTTAAAGAAGCTGAAAGGATCTACAAGGTAGATAAAGACCTGTACGCAAAAAAAGCAATTGGTTCACAGGAATTTCAAACTGCTCAAAATCAATACCAGTACCAGTTAAGCCGTAAAAGATTAGCTACCCAGATCTTGGTACAGGATACCGCAATAGTTAAACAACAGGATGGCCAGACAAAAGAGCAAATAGCACAAATGCAAAACGCATTGCAATTGATGCGTAAAAAAGTTAACCTCCTTACTTTAAGGGCGCCGCGTGATGGCCAGTTAACCTCCTTTGATGCCGAAATAGGACAAAGTAAAAATAAAGGGGAACATCTTGGACAAATCGACGTCTTATCAGGTTTTAAGGTAAGGGTGAATATTGAAGAGCATTATTTATCAAGAGTATTTACCGGGCTTAAAGGCGATTTTCAGTTTGCCGAGAAAACTTATAACCTGGTAATTAAAAAAGTATTTGTCTCAGTTGGTAAAGACGGACAATTCCAGGTAGATATGGCTTTTGTTGGGCCGACACCTACAGGCATAAGAAAAGGACAAACATTACAGGTGCGTTTGGCATTAAGCGATCAAAGAACTGCATTGTTATTACCTAAAGGAGGCTTTTTCCAGCAAACTGGTGGTAACTGGATCTTTAAAGTAAGTGAAGACGGAAAAAGAGCATATAAAGTACCAATCCAGATAAACATGCAAAGCCCTGATTATTTTGAGCTGACATCAGGATTACAGCCAGGCGATAAGGTAATAACATCAAGTTATGAAACTTATGGGGATATCCAGGAGCTGGTACTGAAGAAGTAGGGTATAGAGATTAGAGACCAGAGGTAAGAGGTTAGGAATAAAGAGTAAAAACAAAGGATAACACTAAAATAATCAAATAATAAAGGCAATTAATTAACTTAAACTATAAATTAAAATCCACCCTTAACAAAATGAACGGGAACGGATTTAGGAGGCACCAATGATAAAAATAACAAACCTGGAAAAATTTTACCGCACCGAAGAGGTAGAGACGATCGCTTTAAACAAGCTGTCAATTGAAGTTAAAACCGGCGAATTTGTTGCCATAATGGGTCCGTCAGGATGTGGCAAATCAACTTTGCTTAACATTTTAGGTATGCTTGATGATCCTGATGAAGGCAGCTATGTTTTTAACGGGATTGAGGTAGCTCATTTTACCGAGCGTAAAAGAGCCGATCTGCGTAAGCATAACATTGGTTTCGTATTTCAAAGCTTTAACCTTATTGACGAGTTAACTGTATTTGAAAATGTTGAGCTTCCATTGATCTACACCGGCGTTCCATCAGCCGAGCGTGTAAAAAGGGTAGAAGAGGTGCTGGATAAAATGCAGATCATGCATCGCCGTAACCACTATCCACAACAGCTATCAGGTGGTCAGCAACAGCGTGTTGCTATTGCCCGTGCCGTAGTTAACAAGCCAAAACTGATCCTGGCGGATGAGCCTACTGGTAACCTTGACTCAAGCAACGGTAACGATGTTATGGAATTATTGACAGACCTTAACGAACAGGGAACAACCATTATAATGGTAACACACTCTGAACATGATGCCCGTTACAGCCACCGGATCATCCGTTTACTTGATGGACAAAGTGTGGTGGAAAATATTATGGTATAAGGCAGTTCATAGCCGATAGTTCATGGTTCATAGTTTGATCATTCTGAAAAAAGAATCATTTAACTCCAAAAACCAATGAACCAGTTGAACTACTAAAAAGAAAGTTTATATAAGTTAATAAGTGCCTCTGCTATCCCCTCCTAATTGGAGGGGTAGCTTGAGTGTTGGGTTTGTTGTAGCTTAATGTTGTAAAATAAACCATTGGTAATTAGGTAAATACATTATTAAACCAATTGAAATGATAAAGAACTACATTAAAACAGCATACCGTACCCTTTTAAAAAATAAAGGTTTTACGGTATTAAATGTCCTGGGGTTGTCTTTAGGGCTTGCAAGCTGCCTGCTCATTATTTTTTATGTGGTTGATGAATTAAGTTATGACCGTTATAATACCAAAGCCGATAGAATATCCCGTGTAAACGAAGATCTGAAACTTGGAGAAAACAATGTTCTGTATGCGGTATGCATGCCTCCGTTAGCACAAGCGCTAAAAAATGATTTCCCATACGTAGAAGATGCGGTGAGGTTAAAAAACGGAGGTTCGAGGCATGTTAAAAAAGGCGGAGTAAATATCCTTGAAAATAAAACGGTTTTTGCCGATCCGTCACTGTTTAATGTTTTTACTTTACCTATGATAAATGGCAGTCCTGCTACTGCCTTAACAGAACCAAACAGCGTGGTATTAACTGAAACCACTGCTAAAAAATACTTTAACAGTACCAATGTTATAGGTAAAACATTAACATTTGATGATAATATTTTTTACAAAGTAAGTGGTGTGATCCGGGACATCCCCAGGCAGTCGCACTTTGATTTTGATTTTTTTATATCGATGTCAACATTGCCTGACAGCAGGTCGACTGAATGGTTAAGAAGCGATTATAACACTTATGTTCTGTTTAAAAATGCAGGTGATCATAAAAAGCTTGAAGCCGCCCTGCCAGCTTTTTTAAACAAATACAGCGGGGAGCAAATGCAGGCGCAATTAAAGATGAGCATGGCTGCATTTGAAAAAGGCGGAAGTTTTTTCAGGCTGAACTTAACCCCGTTAACTGACATTCACCTTAAATCAAACCGTACGGGCGAACTTGGGCCTAACGGCACCACACAATATGTGTACATTTTTTCGGCAATAGCCCTCTTCATATTATTAATTGCTTGTGTTAATTTCATGAATCTCTCTACGGCCAGATCAGCAAACAGGGCTCGTGAAGTTGGGGTGCGTAAAGTCTTGGGGTCTTTAAGAAAGCATCTTATTGCACAATTTCTTATAGAATCAATTTTAGTGGCCTTTGCAGCCACTGTAATAGCTTTAACTGCCGCTATAGCATTGTTGCCGGCGTTTAACCAACTATCGGGTAAAGATATTATAGTTAATTCCCAAACCATGGTTTGGCTTATTCCTGCTTTATTGCTTATTGTTTTGGTTGTTGGCGCATTAGCGGGTTCATACCCTGCTTTTTATCTTTCTGCATTTCAGCCTATTGCCGTACTAAAAGGTAAATTATCTGCCGGCTTTAAAGGTAGCGGCTTGCGAAGTTTTCTTGTTGTTCTGCAGTTTTCCATATCCATTTTTCTTATCGTAGGGACCCTTGTTATATACAACCAGCTTAATTATATCCAAACAAAAAATTTAGGGTATAACCGTAACGAGGTTTTGATAGTGCAAAATACTTTTGAACTGGGTAACCGTGCCAATGTTTTTAAAAAGGAAATAAAACAGTTACCCGGAGTGGTAAACGCTACAATGACCGGCTTTCTTCCAACATCTAATTGGAAAAATACGGCTATATTTTTCAAGGACGCTGCATTTGATCAAAAGAAAGCCTTATTTCCGCAAACATGGGAAGTGGACGAAGACTATATCAAAACACTGGACATGAAAATGGCTGTCGGACGCAGTTTTTCAAGTCAAATGTTAACAGATTCATCAGGAATCATTATTAATGAATCAGCCGCGAAATTTTTAGGGCTTAAAGACCCATTAAATAAACCTTTATACAGATCAAATGGAGGTAAACAAGATATATCCAATTCAAAGGAATATCACATTATTGGAGTAGTTAAAGATTTTAACTTCAGTTCATTAAGGGATGTTATAAGCCCTATGGTTTTGGTGCTGGCTAACAATCCCGGGGCTTTAAGCGTTCGTGTAAACACTAAAAATCTTCCTGTAGTTCTATCCCAAATTAAAGACAAATGGAAAGGGCTTACGCCTAACATACAGATAGATTTTTCATTCATGGACCAGGATTTTGATGCATCATACCGGGCTGAACAACGTGTAGGTACCATATTTATCGTATTTACCGCTTTGGCGATAATAATTGCGTGCCTGGGTTTATTTGGCCTGGCTGCTTATGCCGCAGAACAACGTACAAAAGAAATCGGGATCAGGAAAATATTAGGTGCAAGCATAGCTGCTATTGCAGGCATGCTATCATTTGACTTTCTAAAGCTGGTACTCATAGCTATTCTGATCTCATTACCTGTTGGATGGTTTTTAATGAATAAATGGCTGCAGGAGTTTGCCTACCGCGTAAACATACAATGGTGGGTTTTAGTATTGGCAGGTTTTACATCAATATTCATCGCTTTAATTACAATAGGTTTTCAATCAATAAAAGCTGCATTATCAAACCCGGTGAATAGTTTGCGTTCCGAGTGAGGTTAGTCATTGGGCATTAGTCATTAGGTCATTTGTTTAAGCGGATGATTAGACTAAAAGATCCAATGACGCAATTTGCAGCCTTAAAGTACTAATGACTAATGCCCAATGACTAATGACTAATGACTAAAACATGATAAAAAGTTATTTCAAAACCGCATGGCGTGTGCTGCTGAAAAATAAAGTTTTTTCAGCTATAAATATCCTCGGGTTATCATTAGGTATGGCTGCATGTTTATTGATATTGCAATACGTAAACTTTGAATTAAGCTACGATCATTTCAATAATAATGCCTCTGGTATTTATCGCGTTGTAAATGACAGGTATCAGAATAATAAGCTCATCCAGCATGGCACCATTACCTATTCAGCTGTTAGCAAGGCAATGAAGGATGACTATCCCGAAGTGCTGAACTACACAAGGGTACTGCCAGCAGGCGATCAGATCATAACATATAATGACAAGAAAATACCAAAGGAACGGTCATTTGCGGTTGATAATTCTTTTCTTTCCATGTTTTCGTATCCACTGCTTGCCGGCGACAGGAAAACTGCTTTAAAAGAACCTAATACCGTTATTATATCCGAAACGCTTGCCCGCAAAATTTTTGATGTACATGACAGTAATTTTGATCCCTACGTTGGGAAACTGATAAAAGTGTCCCAGGATACATTTCCATCAAAAGTTATAGCAGTAATCAAAGATGTTCCTGAAAATTCTTTTCTGCAATTTGATATGTTGCTCTCTTATCAAACTATCATCCATAGCTATGGCTATAAGCAAGCCGAATATGATTTTACAGATTCTGATTTCTGGCATTACATTCAGTTAAAGCCTGGTACTGATTATAAAATCTTTGATACAAAGCTTGCCGCATTTAGCCAAAGGCATTTCCAGGGTAACAAAATTTCAGGAAGTGTTGAGAAGTTTTACCTGCAACCATTGTTAAATGCACATTTATACTCAGATACAGAGTATGAAATAGGCCGGACAGGTAGTGCTACAGTTGTTTGGGGCCTGCTGCTTATTGCTTTGTTTATTATTGGCATAGCCTGGATAAATTATATCAACCTGGCAACTGCCCGGTCAATTGAGCGTGCAAAAGAAGTTGGCATTCGTAAAGTTACAGGGGCCACTAAGGGACAACTTATCCGGCAGTTTTTAACTGAATCCCTTCTCATTAATGTGATCGCTTTAGCAATAGCCTTATTAATGGTTTACCTGGCACAAAGTGTTTTCAATTCCCTGGTACAACACCAACTTTCTTTTTCGTACTTGTTTAAAAAAGGCTTAGGCGGTTATGTTATCAGCATAGGTCTGATAGCAGTTATCCTTACCGGGATATTTATATCCGGTTTTTACCCTGCTTTTGTACTGTCAGCTTTCAAACCTATTTTGGTATTAAAGGGTAGATACAGCAGCTCAAAAAAAGGAGCTATTTTACGAAAAGGCCTGGTTATTGGCCAGTTTGCAATAACTGTTGTTTTGATTACGGGCTCATTCGTGGTATATAAGCAAATAAAATACATGAACGGGCAAAAGCTGGGTGTAAATATCGACCAGGTGCTTATTGTTAACGGGCCGGTATTTGTGCCGCGTGATACGGCTTTTGTAACCAGGGCAAATTCATTTGTGGCTGAGTTGGATCAAATTCCCGGCGTAAAAAATGCCGCCACATCTTTTTGGGTACCGGGAAATGAAATGGGCAGAAATTTTGGTGTAAGGTCAACGGATAGCGATCCCAATACGCACTTTACCATGCGTTTTGACGGAGTGAGCCGTGATTATATAAAAACTTATGACATGCAATTACTTGCGGGCAGGGATTTTACCTATACAGATTATAACTCTAGTCTTGATAAGCTCCATACTGTTATTTTAAATCAGAATGCTATAAAAACCCTTGGTTTTTCATCGCCCCAGGCAGCTATCGGCCGTACTATTGGCCGTAATATGGCAAATAGAACAAAAAAATGGGACATAATTGGCGTTGTTGCCGATTTTCATCAGAAATCATTACGCTATCCTATTGAACCAACTATACTTGTGCCCGTCTTAAATATTCAAAACCAGATCTCTATAAAAGTAGATTCTAAAAATACTGCTGCCACGGTAGCTGCTATTAAAATAAAGTATCAGGACTTTTTTCCGGGTAATATTTTTGATTATTCCTTTTTGAATGAACAGTTTAATGCCCAATATAAAAATGATGAACTGTTCGGCAAGGCCTTCAGCATATTTGGCGGGTTCGCAATTTTTATTGCCTGCCTTGGTTTATTAGGCTTATCGCTTTTTGCAACCATCCAGCGCACAAAAGAAATAGGCGTGCGAAAAGTGCTTGGCGCTTCAATTTCAAATATTGTCCTGTTGTTATCAAAAGATTTTATAAAGCTTGTTGTGGTTGCCATTATAATAGCTACACCCGTTGCCTGGTATATATTACATAACTGGCTGCAGGATTTTGCCTACCGGATAACAATAAGCTGGTGGATTTTTGGCTTATCTGGTATAGTGGCAATAGCAGTGGCTTTGGCAACAATCAGTTTCCAGGCTGTAAGGGCAGCTTCTAGCAACCCGGTAAAAAGCCTTAGAAGTGAATGAGGTTGGTCATTGGTCACTAGTCATTAGGTCATTTGTTTAGGCGGATGATTAGATAGACTAAAATATCCAATGACAGAATTTAGGACGTAAATGCACCAATGACCAATGACAGCGCAACGAATGACACAATGACTAATGACTAAATAAAATGATAAGAAACTATTTAAAAACAGCCTACCGTTCCCTTTTGAAAAATAAGGGCTTTACGGTTTTAAACGTTTTGGGCCTATCTGTAGGCCTTGCCACCTGTTTATTAATAGTGTTTTATTTAGTTGATGAATTAAGTTACGATCGCTACAACACCAAAGCTGACAGGATCTACAGGTTAACTCTTGATGCCCAGTTAAACGGACATGGGGGTTTATATGCGACATCAGAGGGGCCGTTGCTTTCTGCAATAAAAAACATCTTTCCCGAAATTGAGAAATCTGTAAGAGTAGTTGATGCTTCCGGCTTATTTATTTCTCCCTCAAAATACTATTTTAAAAAGGGGGCGCAGAACATCCAGGAAACAAATGTTGTTTATACCGAACCAGGCCTGTTTGATATTTTTACACTGCCTATGGTAGACGGCAGCCCTTCAACCGCGCTGAACGATCCGCATTCTGCCGTAATTACAGAGAGTACCGCCAAAAAATATTTTAATAAGGTAAATGTGGTCGGTGAAACCCTAACACTTAACGATACCAGCACTTACAAAATAACAGGTGTAATAAAAGATCTTCCTGCCCAATCACACTTTAACTATGATTTCTTTTTATCATTTTCAACCCTCCCCGAAAGCCGGGTCCAGGGGTGGGGGTATAGCGGCGTTCATAACTACGTATTACTTAAGCCCGGTTCAGATATCAAAAAGCTTGAAACTCAAATAGCAGCAATCGAAATAAAACACTCATTCTCGCCTGCAGCATGGACAAGCAATGGTAATTACCTCAGGATGATTTTAAAACCGCTGCTTGATATTCATTTAAAGGATGACAGCCAGTATTCGCTTTCAAAAAATGGGAGCATGGAATATGTATACATATTCTCGGTTATAGCCATATTTATTTTACTGATAGCCTGCGTTAATTTTATGAACCTTTCAACCGCAAGGTCATCAAACCGGGCAAAAGAGGTAGGCGTACGCAAGGTGCTGGGTTCGGCCCGCAAATACCTTGTGGCCCAGTTTTTAACCGAATCAATTTTAGTAACGCTGGTTTCAACAATTATTGCCGTAGTTTTAGCATTTGCATTATTGCCACTGTTTAATCAAATGGCTGATAAACAACTGGCTTTTACTACACAATCACTTAGCTGGCTGCTTCCGTCATTAATAATTATAGTACTGGTAATCGGATTCCTCGCTGGCTCGTACCCGGCATTCTTCCTGTCGGCTTTTCAGCCCATTGATGTATTAAAAGGCAAAATATCAACCGGCTTTAAAGGCGGCTTTTTACGCAGCTTCCTGGTTGTTTTCCAGTTCTCAATTTCTATTTTTCTTATCATAGGTACACTGGTTATTTATAACCAGCTAAATTATATTCACAATAAAAGTCTCGGATTTGACCGGAGCCAGGTATTGGTTATAAAAAATACCACATCGCTTGGTAAAAACGCCCAGATTTTGACGCAGGAGCTTAAACAATTACCCGGCGTTGTAAACACCACTATGTCGGCATACACGCCAACCGGATCCGACAGGCTTAAAACCGGTCTCTTTCCTGATAAAACCATCGACATTAAAAAGGATCTGCTCACCGAGTTTTGGTCGGTCGATGAAAACTATATCAACACCATGGGCATAAAGCTGGTTGCCGGACGCAATTTCTCAAAAGATATGGCTACCGACTCTTCCGCCATCATTGTTAATGAAGCCTTCGCGAAAAAGTTTGGCGAAAAAGATCCTTTAAATAAAACTGTATACCGCTTTAGCTATGGTTTGCAGGCCTTTCATATAGTTGGAGTAATGAAGGATTTTAACTACGAATCATTAAAGGACAAAATTGAACCAGCAGTTTTGGCATACGGGCCTGATAATGGCGCTATCAGCATAAGAATGCATTCGGCAGATCTTACAACCTTAATGGCACAAGTTGAAAATAAGTGGAAATCGTTTTCACCAAACCAGGCATTTTCCTATTCGTTTATGGATCAGGAGTTTGATGCTACTTACCGCTCCGAACAACGGATAGGCACCATTTTTATAGCATTTACCACACTGGCTATCGCCATTGCCTGCCTGGGCTTATTCGGCCTTGCCGCTTATGCTGCGGAGCAACGTTATAAAGAGATCGGGATCCGCAAGGTGTTAGGTGCAAGCGTATCAACTATAGTAAGTATGCTGTCAATGGATTTTATAAAGCTGGTGCTTATCTCCATTTTAATAGCTACGCCGCTGGCCTGGTGGGCAATGCAAAAATGGCTGCAGGATTTTGCTTATCGTA
>JAQBOS010000408.1 GCA_028287925.1 Mucilaginibacter sp.
CTTGACAGAACAATTTTCGAACTACCTTTTACAGGATTTAAAGAAGCTGGCGGGTTAATTCCAGATATTTGCTTATAAATGCTAAATTTAAAACGCGTGCATAACAATCAGCTCTCTTAAATCAAAATAAATGAAGCTAACTAAAATAATTAATCGCACCATAGTGTTCGGTGTGTTGTTTTACATGATATGGAGTGTAAACCCAGCCATGGGCCAGACACCAATCCGCGACCCGCATACGCCTGGTTATGTATCGGCCACGGAATTACCGGATGGCGCTAATCCTTCGCCCTACTCCAATGGGAATTTCATTATCGGCCCCACACATGACCCTGCACGGGAATCGACAGCGCAGGCTAACGTACCACAGGGGACTATATACCGCTTTGCCATAGATTCAAAGAATAGCAAAATTTAACCCGGCATTGCCCGGGAACCAAATACATTTGGCGCGATAGATCCGGCAGATCCTGCTAAGTTGATCGTCACTACCAGCCATCCGGCTCCCTACACCCGCCAGGTGGCAGTATATGTTCCAAAACAGTATGTTGCCGGCACCGCAGCGCCGTTTATAGTTGGCGCCGATGGGCCGGACAATTTGCTTTTCACGGTATTGGACAACCTGATTGCGGAAGGCAAAGTGCCGCCGATGATCGCCATATCTATAGGTAACGGCAGCGGCGATGCCCAGGGTAGTCAGCGGGGCCTGGAATATGATACCATGAGCGGCGTTTATGCCGAATTTGTTGAAAATGAAATACTGCCGCTGGTCGAAAGCAAGTGCCAGGTAAAACTGACCAAAGACCCTGCCGCCCGCGCTACTATGGGTGGCAGTTCGGGTGGGTCATGCGCCCTGATCATGGCCTGGTACCACCCGGAATTATATCACCTCGTGCTCAATTATTCAGGCACTTATATCAACCAGCAATGGCCATGCAACCCGAAAACACCTCATGGCGCCTGGGGATTTCATGAAAATATAATCCCGAAAAGCCGCCCAAAACCATTGCGGATCTGGATGGAGGTTGGTGACCAGGACCTTTTTAATCCAAACGTAATGCGCGACGGCATGCATGATTGGGTGCTTGCAAATGAAAATATGGCAAAAGCGCTCACCGCTAAGGGCTATCAATACCAGTTTGTTTTCGCCCGCAACGCCGGTCACGTTGATTTTAAGGTAAGACAGCAAACACTTCCCGAAGCGCTGGAGTGGCTTTGGAAAGATTACAAACCGGCGAAGGGTGTGAAATGATGAGCACTTTGCTTAACTAAAGCGTTCCATTTTTGCACATGGAACACCCGGAACGCTGTGGAATATGCTCATTATCAGTGTGTTTCATTTTTATCAAAACACAAGTAACTGATAATCAAGCGATACATGATTTGTGTTTTTAGGGCCTACCTCTGTAATTTATTGATAATCAGTCGTTTCATATTTTAAACAGGACGAATTTTTAAATCCTTCATGCAAAATGAATACTATTTTGGAAATTTATTATCTTGAAGAAACTAAAAGCAATCAAATGAGAAAAGTAATCTACGCAATCAACACGACCTTAGATGGCTGCTGCGACCACACTAAATTCTATCCTGATGAAGAAACGATGGAATATTTTACGCAGCTCACGCGGGATGCTGACACATTCATCTACGGGCGTAAAACTTATCAATTGATGGTTCCTTTTTGGCCCGATGTGGCGAAAAACCCTTCCGGCGATAGAAAAGCAGATGTCGAATTTGCCCACGCATTTGACGCCGTCGACAAAATTATTGTTTTCTCACAATCATTAGACAGCCCCGAAGAAAACAAAACTAGAATTGTTCGTACGGGCCTTCGCGACGAAGTATTTAAATTGAAACAAGAACAAGGCAAAAATATTTTAACCGGCGGTGTAACCATTCCTTCACAACTTGCCGAGCTCGGCCTGATTGATGAATATCGTTTTATGGTTCACCCGATAGTTACAGGAGAAGGGAGACGGTTGTTTGATGGGATCAACCTGCAGGAGAAATTACAACTAAAGCTTGTTGAGTCAACGGTTTTTAAGTCGGGGGCTGTTGCGCTTCGGTATTTGAAACAGTGAGAGAAAAATCTGCGGCGGCCTCCAGATCCTAAATATGGGGGTCGTTTTAACTCTACGTTTCAGCAGGGTTAGTCGGGCGAAGCGTTCCATTTTTCACAATGGAACACCCGGAACAAAATGGAACATACTGATTATCAGACGTTCCATTTTTTCACTAGGACGATTTTTTTAGATAATTTGTCCGTTTTAGCCTCATAAGCGTTCGGAAGATTTTTTATTCCCCTCTTGAGAGGGGGCGCGCCGGACTATGTAGTGGCGGGGTGTGTTCATCGCCATGTAATTCTGCTAAAACACAAAGATAATGGCCCCCGCCGGTTCATACGTCTCGCTTAAAATTTTGGCATTCCAGCGGCACGCTTGAACCGGCGCAGATTTAAGTTAAGGAAAAAGTAACGAAAGGAATATCGAATAATGAATTTTGAATATCGAACTCCGAAGGTTTTTACTTCATTATTCGATATTCGTTATTCGGTGTTCATTATTTAATTTTCTTAACTTGAGCGCATTACCGCTTGCGGCCCGACATAGCGTCAAGAGTAGCTTTTGAGATCCTGTCAAAATCGGGGGCTATGCCAAAAGTGCCTGCAGGAGCCTTTTGATCAGATACGCCGGTTACTGTATAATCAGCTGCTACCCATGCACCATCTGGTCCTTTCTGAAATGACGTATATTGGATCGGGACGCCTCCGATAGCTGCATAATATTTCTCTATAACAGTAGCGGACAATGATATGTCGTTGGTTATCCAGATCTCATAAGTTTTTTGAGTCTTAGTATCTGTGGCCACTACTTTTTTGCAGTTAAAACCCGATACTTGTTTCGTTTCGGTTGATGGCGCAAATGTAAATGCTGGGAAGCCGCTTAAAACCTCGTCAATTTCAGCAGGTGTGTAAATTGCAGCTTTTTTCACCTTGTAAGCAGATACCTCGGCTACTACAGCAAAAAATTTGTAGTTGGCATCTGCTAAAAGCTTAATATTTGCCGGACCGGCAGAAAATGTTGTAGCGATGGAATCACTTCTGAAGTATTCTTTCATTTCAACATTCTGGCCGCCTGCACTGGTTTTGATGGTTACCAGGCCTTCTGTATAGTTTTTTTGCGCACTGGCGCTCAAAATGGTTGCTGATAAGGCAATGCCAAGAGCAACACTCAAAAATTTGGTTTTCATAATTTGGTTTTTACGTTGATATAATTTAGAAATTAATTGATATAGGTGCAAAATATTTTACCCATGCTGTTCGCAGATACAAATTTTGGACAGCGGGGATTACAAATCCCGGCCAACACACGACCGGACAAACTGCAAACTGCCAACTCCTAACTGCCAACCGAAACCGGCACGTATTTATTAACTATTTTCCCGTGTTTGAAAGCGACTGAGTTTTCCAGTTCCAGCACTTTTCTCTCCTTAAAAATAGAAAGGCCTTCGCCGATAGCAACGGGGTTAACGATTAAATAATATTCATCAATAAGGTTGAGGCTGATAAGGGAGCTTACAAAGTCGGCGCCGCCGTAAACCAGGATATCTTTGCCGGGTTGTTGTTTTAGCGCCTGCACTGCCGTGGCCAGGTCGCCGTTTTCCGCTTCGAGGTTGCGGCCGGAGAAGGTTGTTTCGCTGCGGCTGAAGGCAATCTTGCGATGATCGGTTATCAACTGCGCCAAAGGGTGCCATGGGTTGTCGGGCTCGTTATCGGCCAGGTTTCCCCAGTATGTGCAGAATCCGGAAGCAGCCAGCTTACGGCCCAGCAACATGGTGTCGCAGGTAGAGGCAAGCTCAATGTTGAGCCCGATAACCTGTTGTAAAGCCTCCTGGTCTCCCTTGCCGGCTATGAACGCCCAGTCGAACTCACCATTTGGGCCTGCTACAAAACCATCAATGGTCATTTGTATCTGTAATTTTAATTTTCTCATAATAATCTTTTTTAAAAGTGACTGTATTTGTTAAGTATTTCCTTTTTGTATTCATACTTTCGATTATACTATTTAAACAAAGTTCCACGCACGGAAGAAGCCACTTAAACAGTATAAGAAGAAATTGCGCCTATTCTGAAGCCAGTAATTCATCCAGGTTGTTAAGGCTCGCGGCAGTGCCTTCTTTGAAGCCCCCATCCGCGAACATTTTTATGGTAGATTCTTCTTCAAACGTAATTACCGAATCCACCTTCGTTCTATTACCGTCAATGGATGAAAATTTAGTGTCCCGGTATGATTTTGGCCCGTCAGCAACCGGGTTGCCGTCCGCATCACAAAACATACCTGTTGCTGAAATAGCGCTGCCATTTTCTATTGCGGTAAATTCGGCATAAACCCAGTATCTCTGGCCTTCGGTGCCAACCATGGCGTAAAGCCATATTCCGCCAACGGTAAAATCCATAATTTTGGTTTCGGCCGTCCAGGGCTTCGGAGCAATCCATTTTTCAATCAGGTCAGGTTCAGTCCAGGCTCTCCATACTTTTTCAACTGGCGCGTTAAATTCGCGGCTTATGTGAATCTTTTTAGCAGCAAGGTCTGTTTCGAACACAAAGTTGTTTGTCATAATTGATTAGTTTATAAGTCTTTTAATAGGTTGTCTAACTGGTCAAAACGGGTCTCCCAAAGCTTGCGGAAGGCTTCTATCCAATGGTCTATCTCTTTCATTTTATCAAAATTTAGCTGGTAATAAATTTCGCGTCCGCGCTGCGTCTGGTCAACAGCGCCGCATTTGGCCAGTACCTGTATATGCTTTGACACTCCCTGCCTGCTGCTGTCAAAATGCCCGGCAATGGCATTGGGCGTCATGGCGCCTACGGTAAGTAATGTCAGGATCGCTCTGCGGGTCGGGTCGGCAATAGCCTGGTAAATATCGTGTCTCATATATATTTGCAACTCATTAGTTGCACAAATATATATGCAACTAATGAGTTGCGCAAATTTTTTGAAAATATTTTAAAAAAATCTGATTGCCAGATTTGAAGAATCTCAAAATGATAGAAAATTAATTGACAAATAGCCTTTGGGGGTCGGAGTGGCAGGATTAACTGCGCTGATCGTGGAATGGAGAGTTACAACCAGATCAAATCCTTGCGTTGGGGTTTTTATCTTTCCGATATAGATGGATTAGCTGGCGCTGATCCTGGGACAGGGCGTTACAACTGCAAATAAAAAGCTGCGTGCTTTTGGCTTTTTTACTTTTCGCACTTAGGCAAATGAATTTGCCACGTTCCGAAAACAAAAAAGCCCCGACTATTGTCAGAGCTCTTTATTTTCCGGTGTCGGGATGGCAGGATTCGAACCTGCGGCCTCCACATCCCAAATGTGGCGCGATACCGGGCTACGCTACATCCCGTTTGGGTTTGCAAAGGTAGACTTTAAATTTACTGTTGCAAATATATTTTCAAATAAATTTCAATCCTTTTTTACTTTTTTTGATAGTGCAAATAGACTTCATCTTTTGAAATTTTCGCATGCTTATAAAACAGATTTTATACCTCCTTTAAGTCAGCAAGTTAGCAATTAGGGTTATAAATATCTTGGGTAATTGCAGCGAATAAAAAAATTTTGAGCTTTTTAAGATTTTATAATTTAGTATTAACCGACCAGTTAATAATAATAATTGCCAGGCAGATCGCACAAATTAGCCCGAGCACAACTAAAGTATAGAATATAAAATTTTTCATTAGGGACACCATATAAAGTTAGTAATGCATAATAAATGCTACAACATTACATTGCAATAATTGTTAGGTAATTCTAATTAAATATATTACGTTATATGAAATAAATGATTGCTGAACACAAACATTTTACGCCAATATTAATTTATCAAATTATTGTTGCTAATATAGTGATTTATGAAAATAAATTAAGTGTATAAAATACAAATTATTTAGCAACCAATATTTCCACATCATAATTAATAAAAAGTCCGCTTTCTATTACCCCGGTAATTGATTTTATCTGTTGTTCATGGTCAGCCTTAATATCTTCAAACTTTACATCCAGCAAAAAATTACCATTTTCGGTTATTACCGGTCCATCCTTTCCTTTTGCCAGGCGTAACACAATATTAATTACATTCATCTCTTTTAAGGC
>JAQBOS010000410.1 GCA_028287925.1 Mucilaginibacter sp.
AGTTGATTGGTTCTTCCGGACTTGGCCAGTTGATCTTTTGTTGATGATCTTACTCACAGGCTGATGCATTATAAGTTCATTGATCAAAGTCTGTACTGTTTTGTAATCTACCTTCTCAACCAGATAGCCCTGTCCGGTTCCCTTATCATCCCAGGTATTACTGCCATCTGCAGCAACAATGATCTTTCCTTTATGCAGTTCATAAAATGGGTTGTATCCTCTTATAGCTACTAATACAGCAGTTTCATCCCAGCTGCATCGCCCCAATGAATCTTCTGCTGCCAATGGCATCGAGATCCGGAATGCATCTTTTACCGGGGAGTTTTGAATGGCCGTGTTATGGATCAACGGCAGGCCTGCTTTAATTTTCACGCCTATTTCAAACCCGCTAAATATTACAGGGGTATTCCAGTTTTCATAAACATTTTTCGAAGCGGGCGCGTCCTTCATCACATTAAATTCAGACCCCGAAGGAAACTTACCGGCCATACATACCAATTGCTTCACCTTCTTTTTAACAAGCTGCTTCCCCGTAAGCGATGAATATTCATCACCCCCAGTATTTAGCAAATTAGAAAGATTGGTTAAAAAGCCCACAGTAACAATCGTTACGCTGTGATCGGGTTGCGCAGCTAAGATCTTTCGATATAGTTTTACAGCATCGGCTGCTTCAGCATTTATTTTTATTTTGTGGGGATATTTTGTCAGCAGGGTATCTGTCCAATGCTGCCAGTCGCGCAGGTTTAAGGCAGTTCCTTTGGGTACGCCTACCAGGATCCATGGCCTGTTGAAATAAGTGTTAAACACATTTAAAACGCCGGCCACGCCTTCATAATTTGTGCTGGCCATTGTTGCCAGGATCTTTGCTTCGCCTTTATCTGCCAGTGTATGTAAAATAGTGATGGCACCAACATCGTCATAATCAGGGCCCATATCGCTATCAAAAATTACAGGAACAGCTTTAATCCTATTTTGAGCCATGGCACCTATCGCGCAGCAAAAAAGGAAACAGAAAATTATGGTTTTGAGATTCATAGTTGATTGAGTTGGATTAAGTTAGATTGAGTTGATTAGGTTCTGTGTTTCAACTCTGTACCTATCAATAAAATTAGGCATTTAGTTTTACTCCTGTAACATTTTCGGTAATTCCGTATCTTAAACAAAATCTATAAACTAAAGCACCTATTCCATATGTTAAGCATCCGCAATATTGTGAAGCAATACGCCGGTCACCGGGCCTTGAGCGATGTAAGCCTTGAAGTTAAAAGCGGACAGATCTTTGGTCTTTTAGGGCCAAACGGCGCCGGTAAAACTTCGCTTATCCGCATCATCAACCAAATTACTGCCCCGGACAGCGGCGAGGTTTATTTTAATGGCGAAAAACTTAATCAATCGCACATCGACCGGATCGGTTACCTCCCCGAGGAACGCGGCCTCTATAAAAAAATGGAGATCGGCGAGCAGATGATCTACCTGGCCCGCTTAAAAGGCTTGACCCGCGACGAGGCCGTTAAGCGATTGAAGATCTGGTTTGAAAAACTAGGCATGGAAACCTGGTGGAAAATGAAGATTGAGGAGCTCTCCAAAGGGATGCAGCAAAAAGCGCAGTTTGTAGCTACAGTATTGCACGAGCCCGACCTGATCATTTTAGATGAACCTTTCAGCGGTTTCGACCCGGTAAATGCCGAAGTGATAAAAGACGAGATCCTGGAGCTTAACCGTAAAGGTGCTACCATTTTATTTTCAACCCACAGGATGGAATCGGTAGAAGAACTTTGCGATTCCATTGCGTTGATCCATAAATCGCATAAAATATTGGATGGCACTGTTAAAAGCATCCGCAACTCCTACCGTAATGCAACTTACCTGATTGAGTATAATGGCGGGCAATTAAATTTTGACGGCTCGCAGCCTTTTGAAGTAATTGAAGAGAAAATAGGGGGCGATAATGAACATACCATTAAAATAAAGCTTAATGGCGCCAATAATTCAAACGATGTACTGCAATACCTGATCCCTAAAACACGCATCAATATGCTGAAGGAAGTAGTGCCAAGCATGAACGAAATTTTTATTGAACAAGTAAATTTAATCCGCTAAGCCATGAACAAAGTTTTACTCATTATACAACGCGAGTACCTTACCCGGGTAAGAAAAAAATCATTTATCATCATGATTTTTGTGGTGCCTCTTTTAATTTTAGCAATGGGTGGCGTAATAGCTTTAGTGGCTAAAGACAGCACCGAATTGAGCAATAAGCAGGTTGTTAAAGTGATTGACGAAAGCGGTTTGTTTGCCGGAAAATTCAAGGATCAGAAAAACCTGGTATTTGAAACCACCAAGCAATCATTAGACGAAGTGAAAGCCGAGGCAAAGAAGAATGAAAACCTGTCTGCACTTCAAATCTCTGCAGACTATACTAAAACAGACGCGGTTAAGATCTTATCAAAAAAGAAACCCGGCATCACACTTATTGAAAAAATAGAAAAGGAAATGAATGAGATCGCCATGAATAACGGTATGATTAAAAACCATATCGACACGGCTTTACTTCATTCAATTAAAAGTGACATCTCTCTTAATGCAATAGAAATTACGGAAACCGGGGATAACAAAACAGACCTGGGCGCAAATATTGGTGTGGGCATTGCATGCGCTATTTTAATTTACTTAGCACTGTTTATTTATGGAGCACAAGTAATGCGCGGGGTTATTGAAGAAAAAACCAGCAGGATAATAGAAGTGATCATTTCTTCAGTCAAGCCATTTCAGTTAATGCTTGGTAAAATTATCGGCGTAGGCCTGGTAGGTTTAACGCAGTTTAGCGCCTGGATCATCTTATCAGTTATATCAACCAAAATTGCCGGGCATGCATTTTCATCTCCACAGGGTGGTATGATGGGTGCCTTATCTGTTTTACAAACTATTCCTTTTGGTAAGGTTTTAGGTTGTTTTATATTTTACTTTCTTGCCGGTTACCTGCTTTACAGCGCTTTGTTTGCGGCAGTAGGCTCAGCGGTTGATAGTGAAACTGAAACACAGCAGTTTATGTTTCCCATAACCATGCCTTTGTTATTTACTTATTTATTGTCAGTAAGTATTTTATTCCGGGCACCGGATAGTCCATTGGCTGTGTGGCTTTCTATAATCCCTTTCACCTCGCCAGTAGCTATGATGCTTCGTATGCCATTTGGCGTTCCTGATTGGCAGCTATACCTATCTATGGCATTATTAATAATTGGCTTTTTGTTTACCACTTATGTAGCGGCACGTATTTACCGTGTTGGTATTTTAATGTACGGCAAAAAGGCGAGCTATAAGGAACTGGTAAAATGGTTCTTCTACAAAGAATAATTTGAATTTCGGAATTCGGATGTTCGATGTCGGATTTGAGAATTAAAATGGATTGATTATAAAATCCCTTAAATGCTAAACAATTTAAGGGATTTTTTATTTTAGATGCATGAATAAACCCGTAGCCGTAATGGACCTTGGCACAAACACC
>JAQBOS010000415.1 GCA_028287925.1 Mucilaginibacter sp.
AAAGGAACTGCACTTTAACCTTGATCAAGCCGGCTTACTAACAGACCAGGAGACGGTATCTACCTGGAACTGGGATGGTTTATGTACGGCAGGAGTAAATAAAGGGGCACAATTAGGAAAGATCCAGGCTTACCAGGAGTATATGCATTCGTGGAAGCACTTTCATCCCGGTTCATCATTTCAATAAGAAGGTTATTATAAAATATAGAGCCCGGTTTGCATTGCAAGCCGGGCTTTACTTTTTAACCATAAATTATAGTTAGCTATATTATCTCTCTTTTATCTTTTCCCGGTGTGCAATGCCCCAGTCTATCATGGCCATAATAACCGGGCCGAATGTTTTACAATAATCTGTTGATTCATACTCTACTGAAACGGGCGTATCAGGTGTAACTGTTCTTGTTATTAGTTTGTTGATCTCCATTTCTTTCAGTTCACGCGAAAGCATGCGGGTCGTTATCCCGGGGATGCTGCGTTCAATTTCCCTGAAGCGTTTATTACCATTACATATGGAATTGATGATGGGTAGCTTCCATTTGCCGCCAATTACATATATGGTATCCTGTAACGCTTGCCGCTCTTTTGCCTGGTCTCTGTTTAATACATCCATAGTGTTAGCTGGTATACTCTGTTATACTGGTTACAAAGTTATATCATTTACATTTTAAATTTGCATTCAAATAAAAAATATAACAATGAATAATTTAAAAAATAAAACAGCAGTTATAACAGGCGGCAATAGTGGCATTGGTTATGCTGCAGCAAAGGAATTAAAAGCACAGGGTGCAACGGTAATTATTACCGGGCGCAGAAAGGAAGCCATTGAAAAAGCAGCAGCTGAGTTAGGGGTACGGGCAATTGTTGCCGATCAATCAAATGTTGCGGCTACTGAAAGTTTGGTGGCACAGGTAAGCAAAGATTTTGGCAAGATTGATATTCTGTTTATCAATGCCGGTATAGTGGGCATCTCGAAAATTGAGGGTGCCACAGAGGCGATGTTTGATGAAGTGATGGCAGTTAACTTTAGAGGCGCTTATTTTACATTGAGCAAGTTTATCCCTTTGTTGAACGATGGCGCTTCCGTTGTTTTTCTTTCATCAAATGTTGCCAGTATGAATGGTGCCGGGTCATCAATTTATTCATCAAGCAAAGCAGCCCTTAATTCTGTTATGAAAATAGCCGCGCTGGAACTGGCCCCACGCAAAATAAGGGTGAATGCCGTTAGTCCGGGCCCTACAGAAACGGAGATCCTAAACAAAATGGGAGTTGATGAGGATACTTTAAAAACAATTAAATCTTCAATTTTAGGCAGGATCCCTTTAAAACAAATGGGTACCGCAGAGGATGTAGCTGGTATGGTGGCTTACTTTTGCGGTGATGCAGCTAAATTCATTACCGGGGCAGAGATCCTGATGGATGGTGGAATGTCTTTAGCTTAAACAAAGTTTTCTTTTTATCAGGATGTTTAATATCCGGGGCAGGGGATGCGCTATATCAAATTAATGGGTAAACATCCCCGTCAAATTGGCGCGTTCTGCCCCCTGTTAAATAAGCTTACGGTTTTATATTTGCTTAACTGATAAGCAGATTAATTAGAACCTTGAAAAATGAGAAAATTAGTTTTATTTATGCACACAACGCTTGATGGCTTTGTTGCAGGACCAAACGGGGAGATGGATTGGATAAATATAGATGGGGAGATTTTTGATTATGCCGGATACCGGACCACAGTAGCCGACACCGGATTATACGGACGGGTTACCTATGATTTAATGGAAGCCTACTGGCCAACTGCCGGGGATGATCCGAATGCATCCAAACACGATATTGAACATTCCGAATGGTATAACCGGGTTGAAAAAGTAATCGTATCAAAAACGATGCTCGGAAAGGATTCCGATAAAAGAACAATCATCAGCGATAAGATCTTTGAACAAGTAACCGCATTAAAACAACATGATGGAGGCGAAATTGTAATATTTGGCAGCCCCGGGTTGGCACATACATTAATGCAATACAACCTGATTGATGACTATTGGCTATTTGTAAACCCGGTATTGTTGGGAAAGGGAATTGCTTTATTTAAAGATTTGGAAGAAAGAATAAGCTTAAAGTTGGTTGAAAGTAAAACTTTTGCATCGGGTGTGGTTTGTTTACATTATGAGAAACAATAGACGTTTGTAAATATTTATTTACGAACGTCTGATTTAGAGCCGTAAATGAATATATTTAAGTTTCCTCATTGCTTTATAAATACATGCAGCTAAAATCCTTTTTATATATTTTAATTCCAGTGGCTCTTTTGTTTTGCAGCGATACTGTTTTAACATCCGGTAACAATCGTTATAAAATAAAAAAAGATCATCACCGCAGTGATGATTATAAATTGATTTGGGCTGATGAGTTCAATACTGATGGTCCTGTTGATTCGAAGAACTGGACTTTTGAAACAGGTTTTGTACGCAATCATGAGCTGCAGTGGTACCAGGATAAAAATGTTTATTGTGAAAAAGGGAATTTAATTATTGAAGCCCGCAAGGCACACGAGCCTAATCCAAATTATGTTGCCGGTAGCACTGACTGGAAAAAAAGCAGGGAGTTTATTGATTATACATCCGGCTGCATAAAAACCGTGGGGAAGCAAAGCTGGAAATATGGCCGCTTTGTTATGCGGGCAAGGATAAATACGCATATGGGCTTATGGCCTGCGTTTTGGACATTAGGAGAGAAGGGCCGCTGGCCATCAAACGGCGAGATTGACATTATGGAATTTTACAGGGAAAAGCTGCTGGCCAATATTGCAGTTGGAACAGCACAGCCCTCAAAAGCCTTATGGTTTAGTAATACCCGGCTGATCTCGTCATTTAATGATGCCGATTGGTCAAACAAATTTCATACCTGGCGAATGGATTGGGACGAGCAAAGCATAAGCTTGTATGTAGACGATATATTGCTTAATCAGCAGCCAATGAAATCTCTTTATAACAGAGATAGTACAGGAATCAACCCGTTTCAACAACCACACTATATACTTTTAAACCTGGCTATTGGTGGTGATAGCGGCGGTGACCCCGGATCAACAGATTTTCCAAACCGGTATGAAATAGATTACGTTAGGGTTTACCAAAAGTAATGTTTCACCATCGCAATCTTTGTGCCTTCTAAAGGGTCTCTGTGTTTGATTTTAACC
>JAQBOS010000426.1 GCA_028287925.1 Mucilaginibacter sp.
GGGGTGTGTTCGCCGCCAGGTAATACTACAAAATACGTAGTTAATACCCAGCAAAGGACACACCCCTCCACCCCTCTCAAGAGGGGAATCGCACATTCCCACGCCTTTTTTAAATCTTCCGAACACCCATGGTGACAACACCAACAACGGCGGGAGAGACCCGGCGGAAACAGGAGTGTAAACCCAAAAGAGGACAAGCCCCATGGAACGCATGGAACAGAGTGAAACACGCTGATTATAAACTAATTACATAAACCCATTAAAAAACACCTGATTACGGAACGCTTGATTATCAGGTACTTAAAATATGTAAAAATGGAATATGCTGATAATGAGCAAGTTTCATAGCGTTCCGGGTGTTCCGTTGTGAAAAATGGAACGCTTGCGGTAATTTGCGGGGTGTGCAAAAAGCCGCAGATATAATGAGTTATATAATTTTCTTATAAAAGTGGTTGATCTGTTGAAGTAACTTCGACTGGTCTAAATTTTAATAAAGTATTAAGTAATTTTAATAAGTAAGTATGCCAATTACCCCAAAAAGAATCCCGATTCTATTAAAAAAATTTGGTGGAAATAAAAGTGAAGGGGTTTTATACCAAAATCATAACAGATGAAAACAAGCACGAGTATGAAGAGTTGCAACAATACCTTGAAGGTGATGAAATTCCACTAATTGTTTGCAGATTTAATGCTTCAGACTGGACGATGTTAACCTCAAAACGAGTTCTTTCGATGAATTTGGAAGGTTTAAGAATTATGAATCTCGCAGAACTCGTTTATAGCAATATTGATATACCGGGTGAAATTGCCAGCGGCGCTAAAGGTTGGGCCGATTTTAGTAAAATTATTTTAAGAGATGTAAATAATAAAACTTTCACACTCGTCTTAGAAAAACGTTATCCCTTTGGGGGATTCTTACAAGTATTGACTTCTATTAAAGGTTGGTTTCCTAAAGAGAAATAAATGTTTTTCAAATGCGATTGTGAATTGGTTTTTCTTTTGCCCATGTTGGTCTTGTGACCAACATGCGATAATCTACATGGTGTGCAAAAAGCCGCAGACAATCATGCGGCATTATTCAAAACACAAACATCGTCGGTTGTTGGTGACAACGCCAACAACGGCGGAAGGGTCAGAACAAATAATCCCGCTGTCCGTAGTCGCTGACTACAGACAGCGGGATTGTGCTATCCGGGTTACCGGAAATATTTCCTTACTAATTCTCCGGGCAATTGCGGCTGATCCAGTCGGCAACGGTTGCAACCTGGTCATCTGTAAAAAAAGGCGGGCCTACAGCGGGCATCCGGCGGTAACCGCCAAAAGGGGCTTTCAAAATTTTGATAAGCGTAGATCCGTCCGGGTCTCCAGGAATAAGCACGCGGAGCCGGCCGCCACCTACTACAGGTACATTACCGGTGGTGAATTGATGGTAATCCATGTCTTTCCAGAAAACGCCGTGCGGCGCACCGTCAGTATCGTCATACTGGCCGTTGTCAGTAATTACCTTGGTAAGGAAATTCTGCAACTCTTTGTAAGAATTAATTTTTGTCATGATGTGGTTTTATTGAATAAGATTTAGTGTACAATTGGCATAATTAGTGCTTTGCTTTTTTTGGTTCCGGTGTAAGCAGTTTTTCAAGTTCCTGCATCTGCTTACTTTGCGGATGGCCCGCCGCCCGTAAGCTTTTGAATAATAATGCCGGGTCGTTTGGAATTTCCGGTTTCGGGCCGGCATGGTTAAACATGGTAAAAAGAAAATCGGCGTTATTTCTTGCTATATCATGGCAATTCATGCAACCGGTGGAAATAATCGACTGCTCGTATGTTTCCATGGTAATGTTCGCGAAAGAGGTGGAGTCGCTTTTTGGCCTGGGGTTTGCCGGGTCGTCATTATTTTTAGCACCCGGAATAGTATTCTTAGCCTTGCCGTTCATATCAGGCTTATTGGGGGGAGTAGGCCACTGTGTCATTACCAGCTTGTAATATTGCCCTACAGAGCCTGCATCTTTCAGCGCTTTTTGGTAACGCGCGTTAGCCACTTTAGTATACTGGTTAAGCGGTTTGACCCGGCTCAGGTTGTAGAATTTAGCAGGCCAGGTTAACGAAGGCAGCAGCACATTGGGGTTCGGGCCTGTAATATCGGCAGTATCGGCACCCGCCCTGTTATAATTGTAAGGTGTTTCCGCCCCTTCTTCCCCGCTAAGGTTATCTACCTGCTCGTATGTCGACCAGATCCATTGCGGGCGTGTTGGAGTCTTTTGTACTATGTGCATCCCTACCAGGCCCACTAACCTTTTAGTATATTTAAAATCGCCTTTAGGGTCCTGGTCCATTACCCATGCCATGGTTGTATAATAACGCGCACGCTTTGCATCGCTCAGGCCTTCCATATCCATCCACGCAGTTTTTACGTCTATTGCCCCGTTTTGAAATCTAAGGCCGTCTTTAAGGTTTACTTTTAAGAACCATTTTTTGCCCTTTATCTCGTTAAATTCATTTTCGTTATAACCAGTAAGCACCATGGTGTATTTATCATTCGACGTGGCTACCGGGCCATTAAGCTCACCTGCTACCATACCCGCCTGCCCCAGGAAATCCAGGTGATTGTATGACCCGAGGACAATCTCGCCGAATGCGGGTGTAATATGCGCCGGGTTTTTAGCATCATACACATTCCAGTCCGAAGGTTCGGATGCATCCGGCTGGAATACTTCAGAGACTGATTTATAGGTTTCGAACACGCGTGGCCCCGGGTCGGAAATTTTCTTTGAGCTGTCGGCTACTCCCCTGGCGTCTTGTTTCGCGGGCCATGTAAGCGCAACAAAAATTCTCCACGAGTAATCGTTAAAAAAAACAATCGGCTGCACTTTGGTACCTGCAGGAATCTGTACATCGCCGGGAATAACAGGCGACAAAATCGTTGCCGGCGTATCGGTACTGGCAACTGCGGCAGTATCAGCAGCAGCCGATGACGACTTTGGGCTGTTGTTACACCCCGTAATGAAAACAGATACCATGATAACGAGGGATAAAAACACCCTGTTTGCGGTGCCGCCTTTTTTTAAGAGCGCGGAGTTTCCTTCATGAAAATACATGGTCAGCCCATCTAATACAGGGCGAATAGTAATAGCGAACGTTTGTTTTGTGAGATTAGTTTTAGGTTTCATAGTTATAAGGGTTAGGGTCACTCAAAGCTAAGCTTTTGTTTGTCATTTGCAACTTTTTCTGAAATAATCTTTACGGTAAAATATACGGCAATACGTTAAAAATAGCCCTCGTTTGGTTTAAGCGCATCTTTTTGCATCCTATAGACGATTCACAAGCCACGAGGTAGCGGCGTAGCCTGGCTAATTTGATGCCATTGTTGGCCACAACATCATAGGTGTTCGGAAGATTTTTTATTCCCCTCTTGAGAGGGGCGCGCGCCGGACCGTATAGTAGCGGGGTGTGTTCGTCGCCATGTAATCCAGCTAAAACACAAAGATAATGGCCCGAAAAGGACACACCCCTCCACCCCTCTCAAGAGGGGAATCGCACTTTCCCGCGCTTTTTTCAGTCTTCCGAACACCTATGGTCACAACACCAACCAAGGCAGAAAAACCATCAATTTGGGTTAATTAAAAAATCGGAACATGCTGATTATAAATAAATTACATCGCCACATTTAGAAATGCCAACATCATAACACTTGATTATCAGATACTTACATTTAAGCACCCATTGTACAAATGACAAAATACCTGATAATCAGCGTGTTTCACAGCGTTCCGGGTGTTCCGCGTGGAAAAATGGAACGCTTGCGATTACCTGCATGGTGTACAAAAAGCCGCAGACAATCATGTGGCATCCTGCAAAACACAAAGATCGTCGGTTGCTGGTGACAACACCATAGGTGTTCGAAAGATTTATAATCCTTTATTTTCATTGCCACAACGCTAAAAAAGAATTGCCGGCGGCGTAGCCTCGACCTATATTGTAACAACGGCTTTTAATCCGTTGGCCATAAAAAGCAGATAAAAAAGAACCATAGGTTCGGTCCATATAAATCCATACAAAATGGTAAATAGTCCCTGAGATCGATATGCATCGTGCCGACGGCACTCCATACGTGTGGCATTAGTTCTCAACGGGTTGAAACCCGTTGTTACAAGATGTATCGAGCCGAAGGCTCTTACTGTAAGAGACAACGAATCTTTCGAACACTCTTAGTGACAACACCAGCAATCATCAAATTTTAGACAGCTCAAAATTGGAACACATTGATTATAAATAAATTACAGCGACACAACCAAAACCATCAATTTTGCATCTACTGATTATCAGATACTTCCATTTTGATAAAAATTAAAAACACTGATACTCAGCGTGTTTCACAGCGTTCCGGGTGTTCCGTGTGCAAAAGTGGAACGCTTTGCCGTCTTTGTCCCTCCGTGTTAAAAATTTTAAAGCAAAGTTCACAGCGGGTTAAGTTTTAAAATACTTCCTTTCCTAACGCAATCTTCACCTCTTTAACAAGGTCACCAATCATTTCCGGTGATTTCAGGACCCGCTCATGCCCCGTGCCTTCGTAATGTTTGGATTTAATGGATGGGTGAGCATTTAAAAATTCCCGCAGGTAAGGATAAGGAGCAACAAGGTCGGCATGATCATAGGCAAGCCAATGGTTTGGCTCCGCATCAAATAAATATTGCCGGTTTAAATTATAGTACGAAGCAGGGTAATCAAACAGTTCCTCAAAGCTTTCTAAAAATTCATCCTGTGCCGGCTGCTGAACGCCGGCAGCATTCATACTTGCTTCAAAATTCTCTTTCAGGCGTACAAGCGGGGTAAGGCTTACCAGCAACGATGGAGCAATTCCCATTTCCTTAATCGCCATCACATTAGCCATGGCCCCCAGTGAATGACCGATCAAAACATCCGGCTTTCCATAAGTTTTTATGATAGCCTCAACCGCCAGTATAAACAATAGCAGGTTTGATAGTTCAGCTTCCGAGCTTCCGTTACCTGGCGCATCAAAGGCAATTACCGCTACATCATCTATCTCTCTTAGGGTTGTAATTATATCGCTAAAGTCTGCTGCTTTTGAACCCCAACCATGGGTGATGAGGATCTTATGCTTGCCACTTCCCCATTTAAAACCATTAAAGGTTAGTTCTTTTTTGGCGAAGTAATCATCGCTAACAGTCAAACTAAAATGCTCGGCTTCATTCAGCAACTGT
Organism: Mucilaginibacter sp.; assembly: GCA_028287925.1. Classification (GTDB taxonomy): domain Bacteria; phylum Bacteroidota; class Bacteroidia; order Sphingobacteriales; family Sphingobacteriaceae; genus Mucilaginibacter. The sequence continues at coordinate 5,220 of JAQBOS010000426.1, forward strand.
TCCTGTTGCAAACGCACCTGCATTTTGGGTGAGTAACAGATCAGTTGCCAAACCAGGTCATTAAACCCGGTTGAGTTAGCAGCAGCAATTTCTTTTGTTTGGGCGATGATCTGCTTTAGTTTTTTCATGGTTGATAAAATTAATCAAAAAGGATTCACTTTCCAGGCGCAATGATGATCTTCTAACACTGACATGACAAGCATTTCCTCATGTCATTGCGGGGTACGAAGCAATCGCATGTTGTACAGAGTGAATAAAAAAGTGTAGAACTGCACTGGCGGATGTGCACGCGTGCGATTGCCGCGCTGCGCTCAATGACATATTTTAGATAGTCAATTGTTATTCTTTCTGTCCCCGCAGGTTCTCCTGAAAGGGAACCTGCGCCGCATGCCAGGTATGTAAGCGCCTTAATTCACGTCGATAGCCTGCTACAAGCCATCGCAGGTTCCTCTGCGAGAGATCCTGCGGAAATGTAAAACGAATTACCCCAATATCTCCCTCACCGCCCCTTCAGCATCCCCATACACAAACTCAAATCCGCTATCCAGTAACCGCTTTGGCAAAACCCACCTGCTTTTCAATATCAGCTCTGTTTCAGTGCCGATAACTACAGAACCAAGTTCCAGCAGCCATTTGGGAGCGGGCAGGCCAAAAGGCATTCCAAAGGCTTTGCGGATGATGTGCATCAGCGCTGCATTTTTTACCGGGCCAGGTGCTGTACAATTAAACACCCCTTCCAGCTCCGGGTGATCCAGCAGCCATTCCGTTGTGCGGGCGGCATCATGTTCATGCACCCATGATACATATTGCTCCCCGTTGCCCTGCATACCGCCCATACCCAGCTTTACCAGGTTTAGCAGTCGGGGAAAAACACTGTCACTCCGGCCAAGCACAATCCCCATCCGCAAAGCTATCTTCCGGGTTTTTGGTGTTTCATATTTATTAAAGGCGGCTTCCCACCTGTTACAAACATCCACAGAAAACCCGGTTCCTATTTCGCCCGTTTCCTCGTCCTGCGGACGGTCCTCCGCATGGCGGTAGATAGTTGCAGAAGTAATATTGATCCACAGTTTTGGCGGCTCAAACAAATCCCGGATCACCTCACCCAGCAGCTCTGTTGGCAATAGCCTTGAAGCAAAGATCTCCGCTTTATTTTTATCGGTATAGCGGCAGTTCACATTTTTGCCGCAAAGATTTATCAGCATATCGGCGTTCACCAGCTCGGCTGTCCACCTGCCCTGGGTTTTGCCGTCCCAGGTAACGGTGCGGATATTTTCTTCTTCCTGTTTTTCATGGCGGCTTAATATTACTATTTCTTCCGTTTTATCTTTATAATAATTGGTCAAAACCTTGCCCAGGTAACCATTACCACCAGCGAGGATTATCTTTTTGTATTTCATGTTTTTTTGGTTGATTGGGTTAGATTGCGTTGATTAAGTTAGATTAGGTTTTAATTAAATAAAAAGATCACACCCAACAACATCACCCTGTACAAAGCCCATGTTATCGTCATAGTCCAGCCCAACTGCATTAGTTTGGTTCGGCGGATGTGCTCTAAGAACATCAATCCGGCAACCGCCATGAAATATAGGATAAAAAACAAAGGTTGGATATAAAACCATTTGCTTATTGCCAGCAGCAACAAAAGCAACAAACTCCCGGCGAAAGAGATGGTCATCATATTGCCGAGGTAGTTCCAGCGTTTATCTTTTGCAAAAGTGCCGATGATAAGGCCCTGGAAAATGATCTGTCCACCACAGATCAGGTATTCGCGGTACGCATTTCCCAGGGGCACCATAGGGCTTAACAGATGCGCGTATGCCGTAAGAATATACCCAGTACAAAACCAGGTGAACAACAAATAAGCTATGCGGTAGTGTTTTTTAAATGTGGGTTGGTAGGCAAAGCCATCGCCCTGTTGCCCGGCGGGGATAATAACCCTGCGGTTATATGATATAAACGCATACAGCTTACTCATCAGCCAAACAAATGGCTTAAAAGCAAACAGTGGCTTAAATACCGGGCAGGCATTACCAATAATTTTAAAGAGGCTTGCTATACCATAGGTTACTTCACCATTTTCCAGGTTTACCAAAGCAATTTCATTAACGGCCCTTTGTTTGTCAATCAGCGGACAAACAGTATCCATCCCGTTTTGATAGGCTTCCCTGCCATTGGCATCCAGCATTCCGGTTTTTACAAAGGCCTGGGTATACATTTTACACATGGGGCATTCACCATCAAACAACACCATGTGGCTTTCTAACATTTTCATATTTTCAGTAATTAATGAAACATGTGTTTAAAAATATATCAGCGTTTCAGGCTGATATATGCATCGCAATTGCACACCACAAATATAAATACTATTTTTAAACTTTCAGTAATTATTGAAAATAAAATTACGCTTAAAGAATAACCCTGGGCACTGGGTTATTCTTTAAGCGTATAGCACCACTTGGAAGCAGCTAATTTACCCGGGGCAACACATTACCAGGATTAGTCGGGAAGCTGTCGTACTTGTTATAGAGCCTTAAAAACTTGCTTTGGTCTACCGGTTGTTCACTTAATATTTCCTTCATCCCTCTAAAAAACCCTTCGCGATTTTGGCCAGGATTAAATATCAGGGTCAAGGTAACCTCGCTGGCACTCTGATTGCTAAAACCATGTGGCGTAAACCGCGGAACATATACCACCGAGCCTTCGGGGGCCTCAACTTCCCTGCCGGCCAGCTGTATGCTTAACGTTCCTTT
>JAQBOS010000459.1 GCA_028287925.1 Mucilaginibacter sp.
TTATGTGGCATGAGACCGAAGTCGATTTTCGAAATGGTTTAAATCGGCTACAACAACACCCCAAAAAAGATAACCTCATACAGACTATAACATCAAGCAAAGGCTGCAACATTTGCTGTTTCCCGAGGGTATCAGCTATAACCGTGACACTGATAAATGTCGAACCACAAGGATAAATTTTGTGTTTTTGCAATTGGCTTATTTAAAGCAGGTTATGCTTAAAATGCAAAGAGGCATACCAGCTTTGGAACTGAATTATGCCTCTTTTGCGTGTTTGGTAGCGGGGAGCAGGATCGAACTGCCGACCTCAGGGTTATGAATCCTGCGCTCTAACCATCTGAGCTACCCCGCCGTAATTATGTGAACATTTCCCTTAAAATATATACCCTGTGGTTATCCGGGCATTTATTTCTTCCTGGTTATACTTTCCGCTTAAATCTCTCTTAAAAAACTTAAACGGGTCAACCCATCCTAAAAAGGTTTGCAAATATAGCAGAAATTCGTTTTCTTTAGAAAAAATGTTAACATTTACAGCTTTACTGGTATTTCAACTATAAACCCAAATGTCTGAAAAGAAGAAATTTAATATCGAATATGAGATAAAATCATCTCCACGGATACTGTACAGCTTTCTAAATGAGCCTAATGGATTAACACAATGGTTTGCCGATGACGTGAGTGTAAGGGACCAGGTATATACTTTTACATGGGATGGGGAGCAGCAAATGGCAAAGTTAATTGCCATAAAAGAAAATAAATTAGTAAAATTCAGGTGGATGGATGATGACCCGACCTACTATTTTGAGATGGAAATTATCCAGGATGAACTTACCAGTGATGTTGCCCTGAGCATTACTGACTTTGCCACCGATGATACTATGGGTGAGCGCAGGCTGATCTGGGATAACCAGATAAAGTACCTGATAAGCACGTTGGGAGCCTAAAGAAATTTAATTATCCTACTTTTGTATGGTAAAATCATCATGCGCCGTTATTAACATCAATAAAACACGCATGTAAGCGCCAGGCCCACGGGTTATGGGCAAATGGTTTATACAAAACAGGTTATTCTGATGAAGAAAATACATCTTTTATTACTTAAATCGTTCATAAGGCCTTTTATCGTCACGTTTTTAATAGTGATGTTTGTGTTGCTGATGCTATTTTTATTTAAATACGTCGACGACCTTATTGGCAAAGGGTTTGAATGGTATATCATCCTCGAGCTGATGATGTATGCATCTGCCACCAATGTAGCAATGGCGCTGCCTTTATCCGTACTGCTTTCATCTATCATGACCTATGGCAGCCTTGGCGAAAATTATGAGCTGGTGGCCATTAAGTCGGCAGGCATCTCGTTGCGGCGCGCTATGTACCCCATGCTTATTGTGGTAACCGGTTTAAGCATTACGGCCTTCGTTTTTTCAGATTATATGCTGCCTATTGCCAATCTTAAATACTTTTCCTTATTGTATGACGCCCGGCAGCAAAAGTCGGCCAATTTTTTGCCCGAAGGTGTATTTAGCACCAGTTTTCCGGGACACGTTATCAGGGTAAAAAAGAAGGACCCCGATGGGCAAACCCTGCATGATATTATGATCTATTCAAAAAATGCAAATGAAACCAATACCGATGTTTTACTTGCCCAGGAAGGTAAAATGTACCGTACGCCTAACGGCGAGTTCCTGGTTTTGAAGCTTAAAAATGGCGTACGGTATTCTGAAGATCATGGGCGCAATAATTATAATGTAAGGCAAATATTAACCCGCTACCGATTTAAGGAAACTGAGCAGAAATTTGATATTTCAGGTCTTAAAATGCACCGTACGGATGAGAGCGAATTTAAGAATGCTTTCCAGATGATGAACCTGAGCCAGCTTAAAACCAATGAAAACTTTACCCGGCGCCAGGTTGACAGCGGCTTAAACGTAAATTACAAATTAATAACGGCCTATATTAAATATTACTCCATACCGGCCAGACCCGACTCGGCAAAAAAATATGCCGCTGCCGCTATAAAGAATAAAACCATATCCGACTTAAAAATTAATGAGCAGGTAAGTGCGGTAATGAACGCTTCAAGCGAAGCACGCTCGATCCAGGACCTTTTAAAAAATCGTGCTGACCGGGATAAAGATTTGAATAACAATGTGCGGAGGGCCATGCTTGAATACCAGAAAAAGTTCACCCTTTCTGCTGCATGCATTGCTTTATTTTTAATTGGCGCCCCGCTTGGGGCTATTATCCGAAAGGGCGGCCTGGGTTTGCCTGTGGTAATTTCTGTTATTTTTTTCCTGATCTATTATATCATTTCAACCATTGGCGAGAAGGCGGTTAAAGAAGGCAGCCTGTCGCCAATTATCGGCTCATGGGTTGCAATTGTTATTATAACACCTATAGGGATGTTTCTTTCCTACAAAGCAGCCACAGATTCTGTAATATTTGATATGGAGATCTATAAGCGGTTTTTTAACAGGCTGTTTAAAAAGAAGGCTGTGGTAGGTTGAAGTAGGTTGTAGTGGTTGAAGTGAGTTGTAAAGGTTGTAGTAGTTGAAAGATAAGCACTAAACGAATATGCCTTCAACCTTTAAACTCTTATAACTTTTACAACCCTTACAACCTAAACAAGGCAACCTATTTGATTAAACCACGTACTACTTTAAGTAAGCTATAAAAGTTTAAGCTAAATTCAACCTTTACAACAACTACAACTTTTACAACCCTTATAACCTAACCATAATTTACAAAGCGCAGACGGGAATGATCTTATTTAGACTTAAATTTGCGTAAAGTTCAAAAAACAATGTTTATGAATTGTTTTAACAGGCATTCATATTCAAATAACCTGTATAAATGTTAAACACAATAGACGAAGCAATAGAAGCTATAAAAAGCGGAAAAACAATTATAGTAGTTGATGATGAAGACCGGGAAAACGAGGGTGACTTTTTAACCGCCGCCCGCAATGCAACTCCCGAAACTATAAACTTTATGGTGCGCCACGGGCGCGGCCTGGTTTGTGCGCCAATTACCAAAAAACGCGCTAAAGAGCTTGACCTGGAGCCGATGGTTAGCCACAATACAACATCGCACGAAACTAACTTTACGGTTTCGGTCGATCTGCTGGCGGGATGTACTACCGGGATCTCGGCTTCCGATCGTTCAAAAACTACGCAGGCATTAATTGACCCTGCTACAAAGCCTGAAGATTTGGGCAGGCCGGGCCATGTGTTCCCGCTGATAGCCAAGGATGGGGGCGTATTACGCCGCACCGGCCATACTGAGGCGGCTATTGATATGGCTGTTTTAGCCGGATTTGAACCTGCCGGTGTTATATGCGAAATAATGAGGGAAGACGGCGAGATGGCGCGTCTGCCTGAGCTTTTGGTTATAGCTAAAGAATTTGACCTTAAAATAATTTCGATAAAAGACCTTATTGCTTACCGTTTGGCAACAGAAACATTGGTACATAAAGATGTATCGGTAAAAATGCCAACCAAATGGGGCGATTTTGATATGATAGCTTATACGCAAGCAGATACCGGCGAGAATCATTTAGCGTTGGTAAAAGGTAGCTGGGAACCCGGTGAGCCTGTTTTGGTGCGTGTTCACAGCTCATGTGTTACCGGCGATATTTTCGGCTCGTGCCGTTGTGATTGCGGCCCCCAGCTGCATAAAGCAATGGAGATGATAAACAGGGAAGGCCGCGGCGTAATTGTTTATATGAACCAGGAAGGCCGCGGCATTGGCCTTATAAACAAGCTTAAGGCGTATCATTTACAGGAAAATGGGATGGATACCGTTGAGGCAAACATAGAACTGGGCTTTAAAATGGATCAGCGCGATTATGGCGTTGGTGCACAAATACTGCGCAGCCTGGGGATCTCAAAAATGCGTTTAATGACCAATAACCCAACAAAACGTGCCGGACTAATAGGATACGGGCTTGAAGTTGTTGAGAATGTGCCTATTGAAATTGCATCAAATCCACATAATGAAGCTTACTTAAGAACAAAGAGGGATAAAATGGATCACGCAATTATGCGTGATCACTGATCTTCATCATCTGGTTTGGCTATAGTTGCCGGTGTTTGGGTAGTTGGCGGTATGGGGCTGGGTTTAATGGGTTGTTTCCTGTTTTGACTTCTGAATATGTTTCTTATAAATTCACCAAAGGTGTCAAAGTCACGTTGATAAACAAGGCCTATACCGTTTACGTACTGAACGCCCAGCTGATCCTGCAGGGTATTTAAAGTGGTACTGTTTAAAACCCGGTATGAATACCTGGCGCTAAGATTACCATCTTTACGGATAAGGTATTGCGCTTCAAAATCTTTGGTAAGCTGGCTGAAATTCGAATTAAATAAGCTGGTATTATTGTTGAATAGGTCACTGCTGCCCGATGTGGAGTTGAATACGCTCCCGGTAAGTATCAAACGGTCCTTAAACCTGTACGAAACCCCAAGATCATTAAACGACCGGATATTCAGATCCAAATTTTTAATATTTGATTGCGATATAAAGCTATTGAGCTTATTAAATGCAAATTCACTAACTGCCTCGCCGGCTGTCCCTAAAACCTGGTTAGTTAAATTATTGTTAGCCCCATTACTAAAATTACGCCTTACAATAATGCTGAGCGCTTGCTGGCTGCGGTTATTATTATCAGACAGGTAAGTGCTCAGGTCATCCTTAATTGATGGGTCAAGAGGGAAGTTAAAGTCGAAATCAATAGTTGGCTGTAAGAGCGTTTTGGTTAATATAAGCTCGGCCTGTACCAACTCCAGCGACCGGCCTTTTGGCGATTGCGAGCCCGCGGCCTGGTACAACGGTTGAATATCTGTACGCACTTCATAAATGGCATTAAGGTTGATGGATGCGTTTGATGGGTTCCCCGTCCAGCGGATG
>JAQBOS010000468.1 GCA_028287925.1 Mucilaginibacter sp.
GGGTTGCCAGGATGGCAGACCCTTTGGAAAGGATACTCCTTTTTTCAGTCATTGATGATTGGCTTTAGCTATGCTAACAACAGTCCTTAATTTTGTGGGTTAACTTAAACTTTCAGGAGACCCTGCGAAGACGGAAAGACGGAAAGGAAGTGTAAACGGTGGCGGCATTCCTGTAAGCGCACATGCATCGGGTGGCGATATAAATGTGAAATTTAATTAGAACAAGAAGCAAGATCTGCAGAAACTTACGAAGTTTTTCCTGTAACAACCCACCCCATAATCCCCATCACCCTTAAAAACTCATCCTGCAATGGGGCTTCAATATGTACTGGTACCTGAGTAACCGGGTGTGTAAACGCTAATTGCGAGGCGTGCAGCAGCATGGTATCCAGTTCCCAGCGCTCTTTAAATAATTTATTTTGTTTGTTGCAGCCGTGGGTACGGTCGCCAATTATGGGGTGAAATATATGGGCGAAGTGCTTGCGCAATTGGTGCATCCGCCCGCTTTCGGGGTTGGCCTCAACCAACGAATAACGGGATGTTGGGTGACTGCCCAGCGGTACATCAAGCTCGGCACGGGCGAGGGTTTTATATTTGGTAAATGCTTCCTGTAAAGTTCCGTTCTCTTTACGCAGCGGATAATCAATCTCTTCTGTATCGGGTGTATGCCCCCTTACTATTGCCAGGTATTTTTTGTCGACCCCGTTTTCAGAAAACTGCTGTTGCATCAACTTCTCAACATCCTTGCTTAACGCAAATAAAAGCACGCCGCCTGTTTTACGGTCGAGCCGGTGAGCGGGGAATACATGCCGGTTAAGCTGATCGCGAAGCATTTGCAGGGCAAATTCGGTGGCATCATTAGCAATTGATGAGCGGTGAACCAGCAGGCCGTGTGGTTTGTTGATGGCAACGAGGTGTTCATCATGAAACAGGATCTCAAGTAAGGGCATATTGGCGCAAAGTTAACGCCTTACCAAGAAGATTTACGAAGTTTTGAAAACTTCGTAAATCTGTTATTCCAAATATGCCTTCTTATCCAAATAAATTGCCAGCTCATTAATCTTATCCGTGCCAATTACATCGGCGTGCAGCTGGATCAATTCTTTCCAGCAGGCCGGGTTATCGGGTGTTTCCCAAAAGCGGATCTTTTTGCCAACAGCGTGAGCACTGTCTATTATACTTTTCAGGCGGTCAACATCCGGCTGACTTATATCTCTTTCGCCATTCCATTTGGAAAAACTACTGAAAGGAACGCTTACCAGCCCGATTTTTGTAAGTTGCTGCGGGGTAAAACCACCAACGTGGCCAACATCAAAATTTAACCATGCAGGGTAATTTAGCATTACTTCGCCGGGCGGAACAGCGCCTGTCATTACTATTGAAAGCCTGCCAGTATGGCCTGGGTAATCCAAATATTGACTAAGCGGCTTAAGCTCTTCAATTACAAGCGGCAGGGTAATGGTATAATCTTTTTTTATTTCGATGAGCAATCTTAACTTCCGGGTGGTATCGCGCTTAAATTTTTTAATCAAAGGGTCTAAATACATTCTCTTGAGCGATCGGCCTGGCGTAATTTCCTTTTCACTATGAGCAACCAGCAACTGCCCGTTAACCGCAAAAACATCCGCTTCTATCGATCCAAAACCGGCATCATAAGCCCGGTAAAACGGGATGCTGTTTTTATAATCGTTATGCGAGTGGGCATCGGCAGGAGTATAGTCTTTGGTTGATGTGAGGCAGGAGGTAAAAACAAATGAGAGTGCTATTAGTGGGATTATGGTTTTTAATTTATTCATAGATTTAACTTGTTAGGTTAATGTGCGATCATCATGTCATTGCGAGCGCAGCAACCGCGAACTATGCAATGACAAGTTTTAGATTTTTAAGTAAGATTTACGAAGTTTTTAAAACTTCGTAAATCTGTTTTTTCCTTCAAACAATTCCGAAATCGAAAATCCGAATTCCGAAATCAACATTACATATTAAACGTTCCGTTCCGCTCCTGTTCCTGGTAGTTTTGTACGGTTTCAATGGCGTTGTCAATCACGTCGCTTAGCGCTACAATAAACGTACCCGGACGGGCAAGGCTCATAGAGTGTTTAATAGCATCAATTTCTTTTGGTACAACTTCAATAGGCACAGTGGTGTTAACAGACGCAATTCCTTCTTTAAGCAGGCCTACAATGTTCTCGGCAGTACGGCCGCGCAGGTGTTTTTCCTGGCGGATAATGATATAATCAAACATCTCAGCGGACAGCTTACCAAGTTCCCGGATGTCCTCATCGCGCCTGTCACCGGTGCCTGCTATGATGCCTATTTTTAACGGGGAATCAATGTGTTCTAAAAATGCCTTTATGCCTTTAAAACCTGCCGGGTTATGGGCAAAGTCGATCATAAAGCGGAAATCTTTAAAATTAAAGATATTCATCCTGCCAGGCGTTTGCGCTGCCGATGGGATAAAGGTTTCGAGCGAGATCTTGATATCCTCGGTCTTAAAATCACACAGGAAAGTTGCAAGTGTAGCAGCCAGCACATTCTCAATCATAAAAGGAACGGTGCCGCCAAACGTAACCGGGATAAGCGTTGTACGCTGTACACGGATCTTCCAGTCGCCTTTTTGTATGGTGATAAAGCCGTTTTCGTAAATACAGGCAATTCCGCCTTTTTTGCAGTGCGATTTTATAATAGCGTTATTTTCGTTCAAGCTAAAATAAGCCACTTTACAATGCGCATTTTTACCGATGCGCACACAGTGCTCGTTATCGGCATTCAGTACCGCCCAGCCATCTTTTTTTATCGCATCAACTACAACGCCCTTTACGCGGGCCAGGTCATCAAGTGTATGGATATCAGCAAGGCCCAGGTGATCTTCCTGGATATTGGTAACTACGCCAATATCGCAAAAGCCAAACCCTAAGCCTGCACGTAAAATACCGCCGCGGGCAGTTTCAAGCACTGCAAAATCAACCGTTGGGTCTTTCAAAATAAATTCAGAGCTAACCGGGCCCGTTGTATCACCCTTTAGCATCATGGTGTTTTGCACATAGATCCCGTCGGATGTTGTAAACCCAACCCTGTGGCCATTATTTTTTACAATATGAGCTATCAGGCGGGTCGTAGTCGTTTTTCCGTTAGTGCCTGTTATGGCTATGATAGGAATGCGCGCCGATTTTCCCGGGGGGTAAAGCATATCAATCACATGGCCGGCAACGTTGCGCGGCAAGCCCTCGCTTGGCGCTATGTGCATCCTGAAACCCGGGGCCGCATTTACTTCCAGCACCACACCGCCGTTTTCGGTAAGCGGTTCGGTCAGGTTCTCGGCCATAATATCAATGCCGCAAATATCCAGGCCAATGATCTTGGAGATGCGTTCGCAGATAAATACGTTTTGCGGGTGCACATGGTCGGTTACATCTACTGATGTTCCGCCGGTGCTTAGGTTAGCGGTTGATTTTACAAAAACTTTTTCGCCTTTTTTCGGAACAGTTTCTAAAGTATAGCCCTTCTTTTCCAGCAGGTCAAGCGTATCCCGGTCAATAGAGATCAGCGTTAAAACATTTTCATGCCCGTAACCGCGGCGCGGATCTTCATTTTCCTTATCTATCAGCTGTTGTATGGTTGATATGCCATCGCCTTTAACATGGGCCGGATCGCGCAGGGCGGCGGCAACCATTTTATTATCTATCACCAGCACACGGAAATCATACCCCGTAACAAATCGTTCAACAATTACGCGGCGCGAGATCTTAGCGGCAAATTCATAAGCTGCAACTGCATCCTCACGCGTTTTAATATTGATAGAAATGCCGCGGCCATGGTTCCCATCCAATGGTTTAAACACTAAAGGAAAGCCTACTTTACGGATAGCTTCTTCAACCCCTTCAAGCGATGAAATGGTGATCCCTTTGGCAACCGGAATGGCCTGTTCCAGCAATAAGCGCTTGGTTTCGTCCTTATTACTGGCAATGTCAACGGCAATGCTACTGGTCTTTTCCGTCATGGTGGCACGGAAACGTACCTGGTTTTTGCCATAGCCCAACTGCACCAGCGATTGGTTGTTTAGCCTGATCCACGGAATATCCCGTGCAATGGCCTCTTCAACAATTGATCCGGTGCTTGGCCCAAGACGGGTATTTTCGCGGATCTCCCTCATCTTTTGAATATCATGCTCCAGGTCGTAGTCTTCACCTTTTATTAATGCTTCAGCAATTTTTACGGATGCTTCGGCAGCAAACACCCCCACTTTCTCTTCCAGGTAGGCAAATACCACGTTATAAATACCCGGTGTTTTTGTTTCGCGGGTGCGGCCAAAGCCTGTCTCCATCCCGGCAAGCGATTGGATCTCCAATGCAATATGCTCAATTACATGCCCCATCCAGGTACCTGCTATAACCCGCTGAAAGAAACCTCCGGGTACACCGGGTGAACAGCGATGACTGTAAAGGGTAGGCATTAGTTTTTCAAGCCTTTCGTAAAAGCCATCGATGGTATTGGTCGGCCTGTTTTCCAATTCCTCAAGGTTTAGCCTCATCTGGATCAATTTTTTCCGGCTAACACTCCAAATGTTCGGGCCGCGCAGTACTTGTATATTTTCTATCTTCATTTATGGGTGTTTCAATTGGAATATGGGGGTAATTTTCTCCTAAATCTAAAAAACTTAATAGTCTAATAAAATTTTTAGCACAAAAAAGGCATTATTATTTATAACAGCCTGCCTTTATGGTGGTTTTTATTTTAATTTGTAGCGTGTAAGGGGAGTGGTTGATTAAGTGAGTAAGTTGATCAAGTTAATATTTAGTATGCTAAACTTAACAAACCCAATCAACTTAATCCAACTCAATCAACCATTCAACTCAATCTAACTTAATCAACTAAGAAATGACTGTCCCGAAAGGTAAATTGATAATTATTGGCGGCGCCGTTGACATGAATACTAATTTAAGCGCACAGGAGGATATTTTAAAGCCTGATCATCTTAAATTTTTTGAGCAGGGGATCTTAAAAAGGATCATTACTGAGTCGGCAAAACAAAGCGGGTCAATTGTTGAGGTAATTACTACTGCATCACAGATTCCCGAATTGGTTGGCGAAGAATACACCGAGGCATTTAACTATTTGCTTGTTAATCATATAGGGGTAATGGATATTCGCAAACGCGAAGATGCGTCAAACCCCGAATACCTCAACCGCCTCCGCAAGGCAGATGTAGTGATGTTCAGCGGTGGCGACCAGTTAAGACTGAGTTCCATTTTTGGCGGGACCGAATTTTTACAGATCATGAAGAACCGCTATGAAAACGAGCATTTTGTAATTGCGGGTACTTCGGCAGGTGCAGCTGCGGCATCAACCAATATGATTTATCGCGGGCAAAGCAGCAAAGCACTTATAAAAGGTGAGGTACAGATCACCGCAGGCCTTGGCTTTATTGATTCTGTTATTATTGATACCCATTTTGTACAGCGCGGCCGCATTGGCAGGTTATTATATGCGGTGGCCAGCAACCCTGGCATGCTTGGAATAGGCCTGGGTGAAGATGCAGGCTTGCTGATTACCGAAGGCAGCATGATGGAAGCAATAGGCTCAGGGCTAACCATTTTGGTTAACGGGCGAAAAATGGCCGAAACAAATATTTACGATGTAGAAATGGGTTCGCCGGTGTCAATAAAAAACATGCGGGTAAGTGTAATGTCCATATTTGACAAATACGATCTGCTGCAAAATCAGCTGATCATAAAAAAGGCATCAAAGGCTGAGGATGGGGTATTGAATAGTTCTCCGGGAAGCTGAGAAGAATAGAATCAAGAAGTTAAGAGTCAGGAGTCAAGAAAGAGCTCGATTCTTTTTTCTTATCTTGATTCCTGACTCTTGACTTCTTGACTCTCCTAATCTTTCTACTCCTATGAAAATAATAATCCACGGTGGTTTTTTTAGCGAATCGCAAACTAACCAGGAAGTAAAAAAGGCCAAGCAGGATGCGCTTGCCGAAATAGTGAAGCTTGGCCATAAATACTTGTTAAGCCACACCGCTGTTGAAACGGTTGTATATACGGTACACCTGCTTGAGAATTGCGAGCTGTTTAATGCAGGTACCGGCTCACAGATCCAAAGTGATGGTAAGATCAGGCTTAGCGCATCATTAATGGATGGAAAAACCATGAAATTTTCGGGCGTTATAAATATTGAGGATGTAAAAAACCCTGTTTGCATAGCCGAAAAGCTTTTAACTTACGAAGACAGGGTTTTGAGCGGCAAAGGCGCACAGGATTTTGCCCGCGAAAACGGATTTAAATATTATAATCCCGAAACACCGCAGCGCCGAAGGGAATACGAAAAAAAACTCAGCGATTCCATCCGACTGGGCACAGTTGGTTGCGTAGCGCTTGATGTTTACGGCAACCTTGCGGCAGCAACCTCAACCGGTGGCAAAGGTTTTGAAATCCCTGGCCGGGTAAGTGACTCGGCAACTACTGCAGGTAATTATGCCAACGCTTTTGCAGGCATCTCCTGTACTGGTGTAGGCGAAGATATAGTTAGCGGGGCGGTCGCCTCAAACATTGTAACCCGGGTAACTGATGCTATGTCGCTGGCAAAGGCAACAGAAAAAACCCTGAATGAGCTAAAGCCCTATGATGGCTTTGCGGGAGTAATCGGCATCTCCGCCACCGGTGAAATTTATCATGCCGATACACATCCGTATATGGTATGGGCTGCTTATGACAATGAGGTGGAGGTATTTGCATAGTAACCAGATTTACGAAGTTTAAAAACTTCGTAAATCTTAAAAAGGCTTCTACCCTCCGTCCGAAAAGCTTACTCAAACCGCTGGTTATATAGTTTTAAAGCCCTGTTGCTGTGCTTGCCTGCTTTAACAAGATTAATTATTGCAGCGGTTAAAAACGCAGTGGCAGCCCCGGTTAAAATGTAAGCCCCTGCCTGGCTATGGTGCTGGTAAATAAAAGCCGGCTCGCCATTAACAATTCCTGTTGTTTCGCCTGTATGTTTATTATGGGTTGCAAACTCAATTACTGCAGCAATGCTTGATGCGCCAAACCCTGCCCAGGAAATATAGCCCCAGGTAGCATTATTTTTTGCCATAGCAAATTCTGTCGCTGATGGCGCATAGCTTAGCAGCCTGATCTTAACATCCTCTGGGGTTTGCAGCTTACCGCCAATGGTAAAAAGGTACGACGTATGTTTACCCTCCCCAAATGGAATAATCTTAATAATACTGTCGGGCTGAGCCTTTGACTTTGTGGTGTCCTGGGCTTTGATCAATAAAGACGAGAACAATAATACAATTGTGATAACGATTTGATTTTTCATAAAATGATTTGTTTGATCGTTTGACTAAGCAGATCCTGATTGGTTTGATGCAATCGAGGTAACAAATCAATTACTTTGGTTGGTAACTGACATATCTGCAATTGGAAAGTTTATCATGCTGATAAAAATCCATATCTCGTTTATGTTTTATTCAGAGGGAATGGAAGTGTTTACGTAAATTGCAAGATGAAACCCGAAATAAAGTACATAGAATTAAAAACCGGATACTCTGATGACGGCCCTGCTTGGATAGGGCGGGTTGAATTTTCTAAATCAGGGCAAACGGTGTATTTTAATGGGCAGGCATTTAAAGGCAATGGACATGGATGGTGTTTTGACATAGAAACCAAAGAGTCGTATTGGATTACTGGAATTAAAAAGAGAGGACAAAACCGTCATTGGGCAGGAAAAGGAAAGGTTATGATTGATAAGTTAGTTGTTGACGATTATCTGAAATTAATTAACTCGACAGATCTTGACTTTAATATATTTGAATTAGTTGATGTTAAAATAACAGATAAACAAAGATTTGCATCCATAGAGAATGGCACAACCGATACAGTAAGCGTTTTGGATAAATTTCCAGACCTTAAAGATTTATCAATTGATGAATTAAAGAATACTATTGAATCCTTACAGAGACGAGAATGTTATACCAATCCCAATAACGGTCAAAAATTTATCACAGTAAAAAGACTTGAAACTGAAAAATTATTAGAGTCAATTCTGAATAAAGATTGATCTGAATTAAAAAAGAGTAATAATAACTATTGGATAAGTTCTATATCTCCACTAATTATTATCCGCTTCACTCTGCTTTTTATAAACCACCCAAACATAAAAAGGAATCCCTGCCATCAGCAGTAAAAATCCCCAGTAAACAGTGCTTTGGCCTGATCCCGCAATTGCCCATATGGAATAAGCAAAAGCCAGCGTACCAACCAGGAGGCCTATAAACAAACCTTTAGATTGCTTTATTTTCAACCGGATGATAACATATGCTGCAGCGCAAAAAAGATACGGCACCAGCGTGTTTAAGGTAGATAGTAATATTAAAAACTTAAACTGCTCAACCAGCCCTTTGGTGTAGTTCATCATCATAAATAATGAAACAAAAGTGCTGCTTACAATGATGCCGACAAATGGTGCGCCTTTTTTATTCTGCCAGCCAAATACCGCCGGGAATAGTTTATCCTTAGCTATGGCGTAAGGCAGCTTACCCTGGATCAGTGTCCATCCGTTAAGAGCTCCAAAGGCTGCAATGGCCATGCCGCCGCTGGCCCAGTACCGGGCATTGTTGCCAAACATAATAGCGGCAGCATCGGCATAAGGCGTAACCGAGTGCTTAAGCTGGTCAGCTGGAATAATGCCCATTATGCTTATACTGCCTAATATATATACCAGCGTACAGATCAGCAGTCCAATCATGGTAGCGCGTGCAATTGTTTTCCCCGAATTTTCAACGCTATCGGCTGGGATGGTAGCACACTCAATACCTACAAATGAAAACATGGTTATGGTGGCAGTGGCATTAATGGCGTCATAAACCGAGCCGCCGCTGCTGTTAAACGGATGAAAATTTTCGAGCCGGATAAAAAATAGCCCGCCAATGGAGATCACCAGCAAAGGCAGCAGTTTTAAAATGGTTGTTACCAGCTGCACCTTGCCCGATGCGGGGATTCCCCTGGTATTTACCCAGGCTAAAAACCATATGGCGCTTAGTCCGGTTAAAATTGCAGCAACCGCATTTGTTGCCAGCGCCGGAAAAAAGGTGCTCATGGCGCTTACAAACGAAATAGTTATAGCTGCATTAGCCGTAATAATTGAAATGTAATAACCCCAGGCAACCATAAAACCGGCAAAATCGCCAAAGCCATGATGGGTGTAAGCGTAGGGCCCGCCGGTGCTTTTGGGGATCATGGTACTTAACAGGCTAAACACCCGCGCAAGAAAAAAGGCGCCGATGGCCGAAAATATCCATCCCAATAAGCTTACACTGCCATAAGAAGCCATTGCTGCCGGAACTAAAAATACACCGGAGCCTATCATACTGCCCACCACTAAGGAAGTACTTGTCCAGATGCCTAATTTTTTGGATGTTGAGGCCATTTATATTGTATAGGAAGGAGTTTTAATTCAGATCAGCATTGTAATTTATAAATATATCTGTTTTTATTTCTTATCGCTTATTTTATATTTTCCAAACAACTTATAAGGTATTTCGTATAATAGGCCATAATTTCTTCGTTAAATTCACGTTTCGGTATTTTGTTGAAAATTATTTACTTTTACATTATTAATTTAAACCCGGGACAAAAGATTAAATGAGATTAACCCTTCTTATTATTATTTGCTGCATGTTTGGCCGTTCGGCTTCTGCGCAATGGTACCGTATTGATTTAAAAAGCCATAAACGCTTTCCGCTAATTGAGCAGGTAACTGATCATTCAGTTTCGCGTATCCATATTACACCCGTATTAAAGCCCGGTAAAATTCATAACATTACGTTAGACCGCAGCGAATACAGCTTCCAGGCAGCCGAAAACATGGTGATGCGTACTGCACAGCATAATATGCGGTTCAGGGTATATACCGATGCCAGTTATAATTTCAGTGAGCTTGCAAAGCTTTACATTCAGCAAAACCGGTATTCGGAGGCTAAATGGTACCTGCCGCAAAGCAATATTATATCGCGCCAGCAAAATGATGATAAACATACCATTGCCAATTTAATAGACCTTGCTACTATAAAATCAGACCTTGGCGATTATACCCAGGCACAGCAGGACCTTACTGAAGCACATGATATTGCCAGTGTAAAGGGTTTTAATGTTGATGTTACAGCTATTGAGAAAAAAATGGCGCTCATCAAACAAAATAAAAATAATGCCCCAAAAACCGATGTGCGTTATGCTGAGACCCCGCCTGCAAGCAATTCAAAAGCAGAATAAGCAGCAGTTAGCGTAAGGAAAGTAAGAACCAGGAATCAGAATAAAAAAAGTAACGATATTGTTGCAATTTTTGCACTATGCTGCTGCATTTGCCATATTCTAACGTTCCCGTTCCTGATTATCCCGGTTCTTCATGCCTGATTCCCGGCTCCCGGGTCTTGATTCCTGACTCTTAATGTCTTGATTCTTTTCTCCGGCACAATAAATTTGTAAGATTATCGTAAAATGTATGCGCATTTTGTGAAAACAATTCAAACATTATTGTAATATTGTTATTCATTAGGAGACGGCATTGGGCTGTCTCTTTTTATTTAAATTAGCAAACTGAATTTTAGGCACAAGTATTGATGTTTTATATAACCCCCGATTTAAAGAGTGTAAAAGATATGTTCAAAAAATTATATTTAGTGCTGGTTCTTGGTGCCACACTGGCGTGCAGCGCTAAACCCGCCAAGCATGTAAAGGTTGATGGCTCAAATAATATACAGCCCGATGAGAAGCAAAGTATTGTTTGTAAAACAATTGCCACGCTGATCTCAAAATACAACTATAAAAAAGTTGAGCTTAATGATTCTATCTCCGCAGTGATTTATAATCGTTACTTAAAAATGATGGATGAAAGCCATAACTACTTCCTGGCTTCGGATATCCAGGATTTTGATAAGTATAAAACCGTGCTGGACGACGATGTAAAGAATGGTAACCTTAATGATGTTTTTTATATATTCAATGTTTATCAAAAACGCTATATCGATCGTGTTAAATATTCTTTAACGCAGTTGGATAACAATTTTGATTTTTCTAAAGACGATAACTTTACTTACGATAGGGATAATTTGCCTTATGTATCGTCTGAAGCCGAAATGAATAAGCTTTGGAGCGAACGTGTAAAGTACGACATGCTTAATTTAAAGCTGGCCGGTACTGATGTTGCTAAAAATAAGGCAACGCTTAAAAAACGTTACGAAAGTTTACTATCGCAAGCCAATAAGCTGAACAACCAGGATGTTTTTCAGTTATTTATGGATGCCTTTACTGAGGCTATTGACCCGCATACCAATTACTTTAACCCGGCAAATGCAGCTAACTTTAATATAGATATGTCGCGTCAGCTGGAAGGCATTGGCGCCGGATTAAATACCGAGAACGAGTTTATCATCATTAAATCTTTAACTGCCGGCGGACCAGCCGAAAAAAGCAAACAGATAAATGTTGACGACCGTATTGTTGGTGTTGCCCAGGGTGCTGACGGCGAATTCCAGAACGTTGTTGGCTGGAGGGTTGATAATGCAATTTCATTGATCAGGGGTAAAAAAGGCACCGTTGTGCGTTTGGAGCTTTTGCCAAAAGGAATGAGCGTTGGCAGCAAACCTAAAGTAGTTGAAATGGTACGCGAAAAGATCATCCTGAAAGATGAGTCTGCTAAAAAGGAGATCCGTACGTACATTGAAAATGGCAAAACTGTTAAAATAGGCGTTATTTCGGTTCCTGCTTTTTATATAGATTTTAACGATTATAAATCAGGTAACCCCAACTACAAAAGCACCACGCATGATGTTAAACTGCTTATTGACTCATTAAAGCTGCAGGGTGTTGACGGGATAGTGATGGACATGCGCCAAAATGGCGGTGGTTCATTATTAGAAGCGGTTGACCTTACCGGCCTATTTATTAAAACCGGACCGGTTGTACAGGTAAGGAATCCTAATGATGAGATAGAAGTTGATAAGGATGAGGATCCTTCTGTTGCTTACACTGGCCCTGTTGCAATTTTGGTTGATCGTTTCAGTGCTTCAGCAACCGAAATATTTTCAGGCGCTATACAGGATTACGGTCGCGGTATAATTGTAGGTACCCAAACCTATGGCAAAGGCTCTGTACAAAATGCAATTGACCTGGATAGGGTTATCCCGCCATCGATGCTTGAACGCGTTGCCGGTTTGGTTGGAAAAGATAAAAAAGCAGTAACGGCAACTACCGGTAGTCAAAGTGTGTTTGGTCAGCTAAATTTAACAATAGCTAAGTTTTACCGCGTTACAGGCAACTCAACCCAGCATAAGGGTGTTACACCTGATATCGAGTTCCCGTCAGTTATCCCTTTGGATAAATACGGTGAAGATACTGAACCATCGGCAATGCCGTTTGATGTGATCGCAAAAAGTAGTTATACCAGGGTTGGCGATTTTACCACCGTGTTACCACAGCTAAAGAAACTGCATGACCAGCGTATGGCAAGCAGCCCGAACTACAAATATATGCTGGAAGATATTGCAGATATTAAAAAGCATGAGGCTGAAAAAAGCGTTACCTTAAATGAGCAAAAGCTAAAGGAACAACGTGATGCTGATGATAAAAAGGCGTTTGAAGAAAATAACTTACGTAGGGTGGCTATGGGCTTACCGGCTTTAAAGAAAGGGCAAACCCGTCCGCGTAATGAAGACCTGGATTTCTTAAAACGTGAAGCAGGCCAGATCCTTACAGATTACATAAGCCTTGATAATAAATTTACCAGCACTATAACACCTCCTGTATCTAATTAAACAGGTTTTAAATATAATAAACAACAGATCCCGGTTAAAAGACCGGGATTTTTTGTTTAAAGACATTTAGGTTACGGTAGAAATTTCAAATCCTGAAAGGACTGGATTCATCTAAGCAGGGCCCAGTCCTGCGATATATAAACCCCAAATGCTAATTAAAACCAATTCATTATATTTAGGTTATTTACAATATGCCTAAAAAGCCGTTGCTTGAATTTACCGATAAAGGGATTTACTGCTCCATGGGTAAGTTTTATATTGACCCATGGAAGCCGGTTGATGATGCCGTGATAACACATGCCCATGCCGACCATGCCTATTTGGGACATAAGCATTACCTGGCACATCATCATTCGCGCGAAGTTTTGCTTTATCGTTTGGGCGAAATTCAATTGCAAACCGTTGCGTATGGAGAAAGGGTGATGAAAAATGGTGTGGAGATCTCTTTGTTTCCGGCGGGGCATGTAATTGGGTCGGCACAGATCAGGGTAGAATACCAGGGCGAAGTTTGGGTTGTTTCGGGCGATTATAAGGTGGAGGATGATGGCATTTCAGCTCCTTTTGAACCGGTTAAGTGTAATCATTTTATATCGGAATGTACCTTCGGGATGCCTGTTTACCAGTGGAAGCCGCAGGCCGACATTTTTAGCGATGTAAACAGCTGGTGGCGCAGCAATGTGGAACATAACCTGGCTACCATAATTGTGGGGTACTCACTTGGCAAAGCGCAGCGCATTTTGCAGAATTTAGATCTTTCTATTGGAAAAGTTTATACTCATGGCGTAATTGAAAACACCAACGAGGCATTACGCCGCAATGGTATCATGCTAAACCCAACCAACAGGATAACCGCTGAGTCATCAAAAGAAGAAGTGCGCAAAGGGATCGTCCTTGCCCCGCCTTCATCTGTAGGGACACCGTGGATGCGGAAGTTTGGCCCTTATAGCTTTGGTTATTGTTCCGGCTGGATGGCTATCCGCGGAGCCAAACGCCGCAGGGCTGCCGATCGGGGATTCGTATTATCAGATCATGCTGATTGGGACGGACTTGTAAGCGCCATTGATGCCACCGGTTGCGAAAGCGTTTACCTGACGCACGGCTATACAGCAACCTTTACAAGATATTTGAACGAGATAGGCTTTGATGCACATGAGGTGCACACTTTATATGGGGATGATGAGGGCGTTAACAGTGTGCCTGAAGAAGAACCAGCCGTAATTGCTACTCAACCTGGCATGGATGCGGAGAATTTAGAACATTTTCCTAAAAAAGTCTCCCCAACCGGGGGAGATTTAGATGGGGCTTTGTAGGATACTGATATATGAAAGCCTTCGCCCAACTCTTTCTTTCGCTTGACGAAACCAATAAAACCAATGAAAAGGTTAAGATATTAAAGGACTATTTTAACAGTGTGCCCGACACGGACAAGATGCACATGTTGGCCCTGTTTTCTGGTCGTAAGCCAAAGCGGCAGATCAATTCAACACTGGTACGCAATTGGGCCATTGAGGCATCAAACATCCCGGCCTGGCTTTTTGAGGAAAGTTACCACGTGGTTGGCGACCTGGCCGAAACCATGGCCCTGCTGTTGCCCCAGAACCGTGGCAACAGCCACAAAACCCTTACCGAATGGATTGCTGAAATAAATGCCCTGGGCGATAAAACAGAGGAAGAGAAAAAACTCTGGCTGCTGGATTCATGGGCCATGCTGGACAGCAGCGAACGTTTTGTATTTAACAAGCTGCTTACCGGCAGTTTCCGGGTTGGGGTATCGCAAAGTTTGGTGGTGAAAGCGCTGGCAGATCTAACAGGGATAGAAGCCCCTGCGTTAACCCACCGGATAATGGGCAACTGGATGCCGGATACCTACAGCTTTGCACAGCTGGTACAGGAACAAAGTGCATCGGATGATATATCGCGGCCTTATCCGTTCTTTTTGGCCTATCCTATCCAGGAAACATCTGAAAAACAAAAATCGGCCGATGAATTAAAAGCTGCTTTAGGAGATGAAAAAGAATGGCAGGCAGAATGGAAATGGGATGGGATTCGCGCACAACTGATAAAACGAGGCGGCGAGATCTTTATCTGGAGCCGTGGCGAAGACCTGGCAACCGATAAGTTCCCTGAGCTGCATCCCTTTTTAAATGCCCTGCCTGATGGCACGGTGTTAGACGGTGAACTGCTGAGCTTTCAAAACGGGTTGCCTATGCCGTTTAATGTTTTGCAAACCCGGCTCGGGCGTAAAAACCTGAATAAAAAGATCCTGGAAGAAAGCCCGGTTGCGGTTATCGCTTATGATTGTTTAGAATATAATGGCGAAGATAT
Source organism: Mucilaginibacter sp. (assembly GCA_028287925.1). Classification (GTDB taxonomy): domain Bacteria; phylum Bacteroidota; class Bacteroidia; order Sphingobacteriales; family Sphingobacteriaceae; genus Mucilaginibacter. The sequence continues at coordinate 15,140 of JAQBOS010000468.1, forward strand.
TCGGAGTAAACAGCAAACTGAACGGAGGGTAATATTGGAGGCATTACAGGCTGCGACGCCATACCCTGAAATTTTTCGCCTTTCGGCATTAATTCCTTTTAATACCTGGAATGAGCTTGGTAAAATAAGGGAACAATCACGTGCCATGATAGCCGAAGGCATTATGTTAAAACGTAAAAACGCTGCCTACCAGGTTGGCCGAAAACGCGGCGATTGGTGGAAATGGAAGATTGACCCGCTCTCGGTTGATGCTGTGATGATCTATGCACAAAAAGGCCATGGCCGCCGTGCCGACCTGTATACCGATTATACCTTCGCCGTTTGGGATGGCGATAAGCTTGTTCCTTTTGCCAAAGCTTATAGCGGATTAACGGATGCGGAGATAAATAAAGTAGACTATTTTATTAAGCGCAATACGCTTGAAAAATTTGGCCCTGTACGTACCGTAAAACCCGAGCTGGTTTTTGAAATAGGGTTTGAAGGGATTAATAAATCATCCCGCCATAAATCAGGAATTGCATTGCGTTTTCCACGCATTTTAAGATGGCGGCATGATAAGCCAAAAGAAGAAGCAGATACGATTGAGAGTTTGAGGGCTTTGTTGGGAGAGTAAAGGTTGGCGTTAATATCGCTGTGTAAACTTTTTTTAGGACGAAACAGATTTTAATCAACTCAAAAACTGGAACACGCTGATTATAAATAAATTACAGCGATTCATTAAAAAGCATCAATTTTATAGTATTTGATTATCAGGCACTTACATTTAGTTATTCGCTGATAAAAAGTGAAACATGCTGATAATCAATATGTTTCACTGCGTTCCACCCCGTTCCGCTTGTAAAAATGGAACGCTTTGCCGGCGTGGATCCACAAACTTGCACTTCGCCTCAACGCTGTTGGAGAAGGGTTTTGGGTGAGGTGACCGTTTGCTTATGTCAAACTCACGTTAAGTTAATGACATTGGCCGTAGGTACGTAACACTTTAGGCAGATATGCAATATCTACGCAGCGTCATTATTAATTTTAGCTGAATTAATTTATCTCCAAAATCTTAGCTTTGGTTTACGTTTATAAAATCTACTCAATATGAATATCCTTCACATCCTCAACGGTGATGCCACTTTACACGGCTTTGAACAAACCGGCCTTGATGGCGATGTTATGGTTTGGCGCGAGGTTTTATCTGAAGGTCCACTTGAAGAAAATATTTCATCAGCACACTTCTGGCGAAACCGCGAAGAATGGATCTTAAAAGCGTTTAACGAAAAACCAGGGAACTATCAGCATAAAATGCTTGACCAGCTTACAAAGCTGAGCGAACAATATGATGAAATTAACCTGTGGTTTGAGTTCGATCTTCACTGCCAGGCAAATTTGCTTGGCGTTATAGCTTACCTGGAACAAAAAACAGATCTGTCTGCGCCTGCTGTTTATTTGATTTGCCCGGGTGATTTTCCGGGAAAGGATGATTTCAAGGGAATGGGCGAACTAAACGGTGAAGAGCTGGAATACCTTTATGATAACATAAGAGAACAGCTGAGCGAGAAGGATTTTGCCATAGCCGCACAAGCCTGGAAAGTTTATGTAAGCCGGGATGCTGAGGTGTTAAAGGAGTTTTTGGCAACTACTACCTTTTGGGGTAGCCAGCATTTTTTAAAACCGGCCTTACAGGCGCAGCTTAAACGCTTGCAGGTAAATGAACAGGGACTAAACCATATTGAACAAAAGCTGCTGGAAATTTATAATTACGGCGTGAGGACGATACCGGAGATCTACCTGGAATTTTGGAAAACCGAAAAGATCTATGGCATGGGCGATCTGGAGGTTGAAAGTTATCTTAAAAAGCTTCGCGATAAAAAACTTATCAATTAAATACTTTGATCGATCATCTTTTCCAGCTTTTTTTCATCAAAACCATAGGCAGAATAAACTACCGTCCCGTTTTTATCTATCAGCACCATAGCCGGAAACCCGGAGATCCCGTAGTTCTTTTCAATCTCATTATTGCCGGTTAGTACTTCATATTTTACCTTATGCTTTTTTACAAAAAAATCGATCATGTTTTTTGTATCGTGCGAGTTTACTGCAAGTAACTTAAAATTTTTGTCCTTGTATTTATTGTATAAAGCATTGAGCAGGGGCGCATCTTCAATACAATGACCGCAATCTTTTATCCAAAATTCAAGTAACACAACACCCCCCTTAAAAGCGCTGATAGCTGTAGCTTTCTGATCTTTAAAAAAAGTTAAGCTGCTTTCGGGTGCCGGGGTACCAGCTTTTATTAAAGCGATATTTTCTTTGGCCTTTTCGGGCAAATAAGAGTCATAGCTGGAAGCATACCATGATGTTTCAGTTTTAGCTGCCGGATTAAGATCAATACCGGTAAATTGCGTTTTGGTGAGATCCAGGGTGTTTAAGGTATGCTGGATGACTTCAACCGGCATAAAAGTGGTTTTATCAATAATCAGCTTGTAGCTAAACTTTAATTCTTTAGTGGTTGGCACATAGTCGCCCAAAGAGTTCAGGGTTTTGTTTTTTAATATAACATCAGCCACAAAAAAGCGCTTATCTGCAATAGTTGTATCATATAATAGCTTCGGGATACTATTATCAGCAATTATTGCAGGTAAAGCATTTTTTAAGGTTAGATATGAATTGAAAAGATTGGATGAATACTTAAACGATTCCGCTTTAGGTGAATTATTTACCGAGATTGTTTTTTCTTTTTTATCACAGTAAAAACTTTCCGACCCATTATAAACGGCCAACAGATCATTATTGCTAAATTGGTACCTTACGCCAATAAGTTGTGCAGCAGGCTCAAAATCAAGATATGAATTAACAGTCATCTCTTCATGATAAGCTTCACCGGGATAATCAATTGTTCTTTTATAAGTATAGCTGAGGGCTTTTAAACCAGCTAGCTTATGCAGTACTTTGCTTAACACTTCAGGCGCGTCAACAGCGGCTTTATTGCTTTTTGGGAAGCCGGAAAAGGTCATAAAGAACATGCCTGTCAAAATCAGAAAACGTTTCATGTTTTAATTGTCTACGAATGTTTCGTAAATGTAATAATTAAATTTAAAATTCCTTTCAAAAAACTACTTTAGCCGTAAAGGATATTATCATGAATAAAACATACCTCATTAGCGGCGCAGGGAGCGGTATTGGTCGTGCAATTGCGCAGGAGCTAAGCAGCAAGGGGAGTAGTTGTATTTTATTGGGCCGTAACACCGGTAAATTACAGGAAACGTTAGCAACGCTTTCTGCAGGCGATCATCAAGTATTAACTGCAGATGTAAAAGATAAAGAAAGCTTGAGCAAAGCAGCCGCACAAATAGCGGAAACAGCTATTAATGGCTTAATAGCCAATTCGGGCATTGGCGGAGAAAATTACTGGGGCGAAGCAGACCGCTGGCATGACATTATTGAAACCAATTTAACGGGTACTTATATTTTTGTGAATACCTTTTTGCCGCACTTAAACAGGGCATCCGGTGAAAAACAGATCCTTATTACCTCATCAGTTTTGGCAAGGCTGGGTGTGCCAAACTATTCGGCTTATTGCGCATCAAAGGCGGGGTTACTGGGTTTAATGCGATCGTGGGCTGCACAATATGCGTCACAAAACATACTGGTGAATGCCATTTGCCCCGGTTGGGTTGATACGGATATGGCTCAAAGTGGCCTGCAGGGTATTGCAGACAGTATTGGCATAAGTAAGCAGGAGTTTTATGATCTGGCTATGCAAAGTGTTCCTTTAAAACGCATGAGCAGCCCCGAAGAAATTGCCGCATTAGTTGCCTACCTGCTAAGCCAAAGCTCCATAACCGGGCAGGCAATTGATATTAATTGCGGCGCTGTAATGAATAGCTAGTTGGGAAGAGAATCAAGAGGACAAGAGGCAGGAATCAAGATAAAAAAGGAGAGCGTTAACAACCACTAATTTCCTGATTCTTGCATCTTGATTTCTTGACTCTTAATCTAATTATTTCGGTGTTGCAGCAATGGTCGGCGACGGTTCGCTCTCGTTTTTTAGCCTGTCAATTGCCGTAACTACATACAGATAAGTTTTTCCTTTCTTCACACTATCATCGGTAAAAAAAGTGCTGGTATTATATTGAATGTGCAGGATATATTTAGGGTCATTTAAATTTACCTTCTCATTTCCGTTAAAACGATAAACAACATAACCATATACAGGTTCAAGATCTTTGGCCAGCGGGGGAGTTTCCCACTTCAGTGCAACACCTTTTAATCCTGCTGTGGCAGTAAAATTTACCGGCGGGTTGGGTGGAATTGAATCTAACCAAAGCATTACCGGCGGTAATGAAGGGTGATTATAATAAGTTTGTTTAAGCGAATCGGCAATGCCCAATGGATTATTCAGCAATGATTTTGAACTAAAATAAACGCTGCCCTGCACCCTTGGGTTTTTACGCAGGTATTTTATCTGGTCGGGCATTTGACCCGGATTTTTTAATTTATTTACCTTTCGCTCGTTTATCCGGTATGCTGCCATCCCAATGTATAGATGTTTCCCGTAAGTATTGTTACTCCACCAGTCCAGCAGTTTATTAAAAGGGGCAGAGCGGTCGTCAATAGGCCAGTAAAGCTGCGGGTTAATATAATCAACCCAACCTTCTTTTACCCATTTACGCGAATCGGCAAATAATTCATAATAGGATGATCCTCCATGCGTTTCAGATCCTTCGGGGTTTTGATAGGTATTGGCCCAGATCCCAAACGGGCTGATCCCAAATTTCATATGGGGTTTATGCTTATGAACGCTGTCACTTAGCATCTGGATCAGGGTATCAACATTGTGCCGGCGCCAGTCTTTTATATCATCGTAACCGGCGCCATATGCTGCAAATGCTTCGGCGTCATTTATATGCTGTCCGTCAATTTGGTATGGGTAAAAATAATCATCCAGGTGTACCCCATCAATATCATAATTATCAACTACATCTAAAAATACCTTAACAATATAGTCGCGCACCTCTGGTATCCCCGGATTAAACAATTTAATACCTCCATAGGTAAAAAACCATTCAGGTTTTATCCGGGTAATATGCGATGGGCTTAACAAAGAAAACTTACCATCATTAGTAGCACGATAAGGGTTAAACCAGGCATGCAGCTCCATGCCGCGTTTGTGGGCCTCGTTAATTGCAAATTCAAGCGGATCATATGCCGGGTCTGGGGCTTTACCCTGTTTGCCGGTTAGCCACTTTGACCATGGTTCGCGGCTTTTGGCATAAAATGCATCGGCAGCCGGCCTTATCTGAAACATCACGGCGTTAATACCCTGCCGCTGATGAATAGTTAGCCTGTCAACCATTTCCTGTTTTTGCTCATCAGTGCTTAATCCCGGTTTGCTGGGCCAGTCTATATTTTCAACAGTAGCAATCCATACGCCCCTGAATTCGCGTTTAGGAGCGATCGTATCTTTAACCAAAGTGTCTTCACCAGGCAGTGAATCAATACTGCGTACAGGCTGAGCCTTTGCTTCCGTAACAATAATTAAAGTAAAAATTAAAAAAAGTGCCTGGCGGTAGATGCGCATTAAACAAATTATTAAAAGTTGCAAAGATATAAACTCATAGCTTAGCAGTTTTAGTATAGCGCATAATAATTGCCCGTATTTTGTGTTTTAATCATATTGTGCTTATTTTTAACCCGGCTCAAACTAAAAATTATATCAATCAGGGCAATACCTGCGTTATATTTTTCACACTTTAATTTATACTGAATGGGATAGATCAATAATTAAATACCGGAAACAATAAAAACAATAAGTTGTAACATTTATTTACTATAAAACCGGCATACTTTAACTATTATTGAAAACTTAAAAAAATTAATTGTTATGGAAAACCAAACAAGCCAAACACCTAAAAAAAATTCAAACGTCATTTACTTCCTTATAGTGGTAGTATTGGCTTTGCTTGCCACGGATGTGTACTTGTATTTGCAAAAAAATAAATCTGATACTAAAGTTGTGTATCAAAATGATGAAAAAACCAGGCTGCAAACCGAGCTCGACAGCTTAGAAGCGCAAATTGAGCAGGTAAATGTTGGCAAAACAAAAATGTCGGCAACCCTGCAGGCAAAAAACGACTCGCTAAAGGCTAAGATAAGGGTTTTACGCGTTGAGCTTGCCAAAGGTAAACTAACAGTGGCTGAACTGGCCAAAGCTCAGGAAGATGTAAAGCAATTGAGGTATTTTGTAACTAAATATACTGCCGATATTGACGAGTTAAAAAAACAAAACGTTTCATTAGCTACTGAACGGGATACCCTGAAAACCAATTTAGTTACTGCTGCAAAAAAAGACAGTGACTTAACAAAGCGAAACAAGGACCTTGATGTCAAGGTTAAGGTAGCGTCGGCACTTAAAGTAGCTACTGTTGATATAGTAGCTTACAAAGTTAGGGGTAGCGGGAAAGAGGTAGACACAAAACGCTCTGGGCCGGCAAAAAAAATTAAGATAAACTTTACAGTTGCAAGCAATGCTGTTGCTGAAAAATCAATGCATGATATTTATGTGCGTGTAATTGACCCAACAGGCAATTTAATAACAGGCACTGATTCAGGTACATTTAATGCCGATGGGCAGGATCTTCAGTTTACCTACAAAACTGCAATTGAGTTTAAAGATGATGGTAGCGGCTATACTATTGACTGGAACAACCCTGTTGCTTTCCAAAAAGGATCATATACTGTATTGCTGTATGCCGATGGATATACCATGGGTAAAACCAGCTTCTCTCTGAAATAGTGAAATCGATATTAAACAAAAAAAGCACCTGAATAAGGTGCTTTTTTTGTTTAACAGGTAATGATAATACGCTTTAGCTGTAAAAATTATTAATCTTGTTTATATTCGGGCTGATTGTATCTTCATCCATCTAAACTTATCATGATAATGAAAAAAAGCTTTTTCCTGTTTATAGCCCTCATAGCTTTCACCCTGGCAACTAATGCGCAAGTTTCAAATTCAATTACACGAGGACCCCATAAGGTTGATTCAAACTCGGTTGTAAAAGATTCGGCAGGGGTCAGATACTCATATGCAGACTGGCGCAAGCTAATTGTAACGGGCAACTACAGGTTAAAGGTTATTAACCCCGGAAGAGACAGTACGGTTGAATTTACATTGGTGAAAATAGATGAAGAAACAAAGGCCAGGATCAGAAGCATGCGGCCTAAACCTGACGAAAGCGGCTACATTAAAAACGGGGAAAAATTAGAGCTTTTCAGTGCAAAAGATATTGAAGGATATAAAATAAGGCCAAAAGATTTGGAAGGTAAGGTTGTGGTTTTAAATTTTTGGTTTATTAAGTGCCCACCCTGCCAGGATGAAATTCCTGAGCTTAATAAAATTGCGTTATCCTATGCAAATAACCCTAATATTGTATTTATAGCAGTTGCCCTGGATGAGAAGGACGATCTTAAAAAATTCCTAAAGGATAACCCGTTTGCATATCACATTGTTGATGATGGCAGAGAGATTGCAAGCAGTTATGAAATAAAAACTTATCCTACTAGTATAATATTAGATAAAGAAGGCAAAGTAAAACTTCATACA